>JAVEWF010000002.1:0-81163 GCA_034004665.1 Rhodocyclaceae bacterium
CTGGGAGGAAATAGCCAAAGATCCCGCCGTTGTTTCCAACAGCACGAATCCCGCCTGAGGCTACCATGCTGCTGATGCCTGCACAGATCGAGATCTACGAACAGATGAGCGCACTCTCTACCCGCATGGTGGAGGCGGCCCGCGCCAATGACTGGGAAAGACTGATCGACCTGGAGCGGGCGGTCGCCAGCTTGCGCAACACGCTGATGAACGACGACGGCACGCCGTCCGACCCGGCCGAGGCGACCCGCAAGCGCGACCTGATCCAGCGCATCCTGAAGGACGATGCCGAGGTGCGCCGCCATACCGAACCGTGGATGGAGCAGGTGCGCCGCTTCCTCTCCGGCGGGGCCCGCAAGCAGCAGGTCGACAAGCTCTACGGCGCCGGCTGACCGGTTCCGTCCGCGGTCGGCGTTGCCGAACAGGATGTAACGCATGGCGCTGATCCCTCCCGATGCCGGCATCCGCATGCGGATGCAAACCGAGGCGAACCTGCTGCAGCCGGTTCATCCGGCGCACGAAATTTCGTCCGAACTGCCGGAACTGAAGCAGGGACAGACTTTCAACGCGCGCATCCAGGAAGTCCTGCCGGACAACAGCTACCGGGCGCTGGTGGCGGGCAAGCAGCTGACGCTGCAGTTGCCGGAGGGCGCGAAGGCCGGCGACGAGCTCAAGCTCATGGTGGTCGACCGCTCGGGGCGCGTGATCATCGCGAAGCAGGTGGAAGGCCAGGCGACGACGCAGGCCGGCGAGGCCGGGCCCTATCCCTTCGCGAAATTCAGTTCGGCGGCGCGCATGATCGGCCAGCTGCTGCCGGCCGAGGGCGAACCGGCCCCGCCGGCGCAGCTGAATCGCGGCCAGCCGCTGCTGCCGAATCCGCCACAGCCGCAGCATGCCGCCGTCCTGCTGGCGCCGACTTTAGCGAAGGCGGTGACGCACAGCGGGATGTTCTACGAGTCGCACCAGGCGCAGTGGGTCACCGGCAAGCTGCCGCTCGAACAGCTGCTGCAGGAACCGCAGGGCCAGCGTTCGCAGCCGGCCGCCTTCCAGCATGCCGCCGCCGAGATCGCGGCACGGGCGATCTCCACGGCCGAGCGGCCCGTGACGACGGGCACGGTGCTGCAGGCCCTGCAAGGCGCCACGCCGGAAAAAGTCGGCGCCGGCGGGACGGTGCCGCCGGCAGCGAATCTGCCGTCCGTTCAGAGTACCGTACTCTCACAGCAGGTGCCCGACGACCTGCGTCCCCTCGTGCAGCAGCAGCTCGATGCGGCGGCCACGCAGCGCATGGCCTGGCATGGCGAGGTCTGGCCGCGCCAGACGATGGACTGGGAGATCGGACGCGAACTGGAACGCGAGGGCGACGGCAGCAGCGACGAGGAATACCGCTGGAATACCACGCTGTCGCTGACCACACCGCGCCTCGGCCGCGTCGACGCGGCGCTGCGGCTGACGACGGAAGGCGTGCGCATCGCCATCGCCACGCCCTACGGGGCGAGCGCCGCCGATCTGCGCGAAGCGGCACCCAACCTCGCCGCGGCGCTGGAGGCAGCCGGCGTGCCGCTGCTCGGCTTCCAGGTGAAGCACGAGGAGGCGCCCGCAGAAGGGCTAGCGAAAGAAGGCGGCGCATGAGCAGCCTGCCCGGCAGCAAGGATCCGCGCTCGCTGGCGGTGGCACTGAAATACGCCCCGGGCGACCAGGCGCCGAAAGTCGTCGCCAAGGGGCGCGGCCTGATCGCCGAGGAGATCATCGCCCGCGCGCGCGAACACGGCGTCTTCGTGCATGAATCGCCCGAACTGGTCACCCTGCTGTCGCAGGTGGACCTCGACGACCATATTCCGCCGGCGCTCTATGTCGCCGTGGCCGAGTTGCTGGCGTGGCTCTATCAGGTGGAACAGAAAGGCATCGGCCCGGATCTTTCCGCCGGCCTGCCGCGACCGATGGAATAAAATTCCCCGGTCATGACCGCCACTGCCTCCGCCCCCACGCCGCCCGCCGTCCTCGAAGGCGGCGAATACAGCCAGTACATGCTGCGCACCCCGGCCGAAATCCAGCTGGTCCTGCGCGGGCTGTTCGAGCACGTGTCGCAGATCACCGTCTTCTTCAACGAAGGCCAGGACATGCTGCTCACCACGCTGGCCGAGGTGGCGACCGACCACCTGATCCTCGATTACGGCCCGAGCGCCGAGATGAACCGCAAGGCGCTGGAAGCGGAAAGGCACTTCTGCGTCACCGCACTGGAGAAGGTGCGCATCCAGTTCATCCTGCGCGGCTTCTCGAAGATCGAGCACGAGGGACGGCCGGCCTTCCGCTGCGCTCTGCCCGACGAATTGCTGCGCCTGCAGCGGCGCGAGTACTACCGGCTGACGACGCCGATCGTGCGGCCGCTCAAGTGTTCGATCCCGATTCCCCGGACCGATGGCATCTACCTGCACGAAGCCAGCGTCTTCGACATCAGCGGCGGCGGCCTCGGCCTCTCGGCCCCGCCCGAGGGCATCGCCTTCGAGGCGGGCATGGATTTTCCGGGCTGCCAGATCGAACTGCCGGAAGTCGGCTTCGTGAAAGGTACGCTGCGCGTCAGGAGCGTCTTCGAAGTCACCCTGCGCAGCGGCGCCCGCCTGCAACGTGCCGGCTGCGAATTCGTCAATCTGCCGGGACCGATGATGACGCTGATCCAGCGCTACATCATCAAGGTGGAACGGGAACGGAAGGCGCGCGAATCGGGGATGGGCTGAACGGGTGAACCAGCCCGTCAAACGGGCATGTTCATCACGTCCTGATAGGCGCTGACCAGCTTGTTGCGCACCTGAACCATCTGCTGGAAGGAGAGGCTGGCCTTCTGCAGGTTGATCATGACGTCCTGCAGGTTGACGTTCTCGTTGCCCGCGGCGAAGCCTTGCGCCATCTGCTGCGCCTGCTGCTGGGCCGAGTTGACCTGATCGATGGCGGAACTGAGCGCCTTGCTGAAATCGGCGCCTTCCGCATTCTGGGCGGCAGCCGCCGGCTTGCCCTGCGCGACGGCACCTGCGGCGCGCAGTTCGGAAAGCATTTGTTCGAGGTTGCGGGTATCGATTGCCATGCGCTGTTTATAGCAAACCGCGTGCCGGAAAGCTACTCCCCGTCATCGCCAAGATAGCCTTCCTCGCGATACTGGGCGAGCTTGTAGCGCAACGTGCGTTCGGAGATGCCCAGGAGTTCGATGGCCTTCTTGCGCGAACCGCCCACCTTGGCCAGCGTATCGAGGATGTGCTGGCGTTCGAGGTCCTTCATGTTGGCCGGAATCGCTGGTGATACAACGGGTTGTGCTGACTCGGACGGCATGGAAAAAGTCGGTGCCGGCGGGACGGCGACGCTGGGCGCTTGCGGAACCGCCGCAGGTGCGGCCGCCACAGCGGCCTGCGGCAACAGCAGATGTTCGGCTTCGACGACATCACCGGGCGCGAGGATCAGAGCACGCTGCATCACGTTTTCGAGCTCGCGCACGTTGCCCGGCCAGGCATGTGCGGCAAGTTTTGCCGCGGCACCGTCGGAGAGCCGGGCACTGCGGCCGAGCCGCGTGCCGTGCATGGCGAGGAAATGCCGCGCCAGCGGCACGATGTCGCCCGGGCGTTCGCGCAGACTGGGAATCGCCAGCGGGAACACGTTGAGGCGGTAGTACAGGTCTTCGCGGAAGCGGCCGGCGGCGACTTCGCTGGCCATGTCGCGGTTGGAGGTGGCGAGCACGCGGATGTCGACCGGCACCGGCTTCTTGCCGCCGACGCGTTCGACCTCGCGCTCCTGCAGCACGCGCAGCAGCTTGGCCTGCAGGGCGAGCGGCATTTCCGAGATCTCGTCGAGCAGCAGCGTACCCTTGTCGGCCTGCTCGAACTTGCCGGCCTGCGCGCTTTGCGCACCCGTGAAGGCACCCTTCTCGTGGCCGAACAGGGTCGCTTCGAGCAGGTTGTCGGGAATCGCCGCGCAGTTGATGGCGACGAAAGCCCCCTTGCCGCGCAGCGACTGGTCATGGATGTAGCGAGCGAACACTTCCTTGCCGGTGCCCGATTCGCCGGTGAGCAGGACGGTGGCGTCGGTCTTCGCGACGCGGGCGGCGAGCAGCAGCACTTCGCGGGTGCGGGCATCCGCGGCGATCACGCCTTCGGCCGCGGGCGGAATCGCGTAGCGTGCGATCTGGTCGAGCAGGGCCTGCGGCTCGAAGGGCTTGAGCATGAAGTCGCAGGCGCCGCCGCGCATCGCGGCGACCGCCTTGTCGACATCGCCGAAGGCCGTCATCAGCAGCACCGGCAGGCCGGGCCGCTTCGCGCGCAATTCGCCGAGCAGCTGCAGGCCGTCCATCGGGCTCATGCGCAGATCGGAGACGACCATGTGGAAGGCCTGCTTCTCGATCAGGGCCAGCGCGGCCGGGCCGCCATCGGCTCCGGTGGCGTGGTGGCCGGCCGCTTCGAGCGTGATCAGCAGCGCGTCGCGCAGGGCCTCATCGTCCTCGACGACCAGAATATTCATTGCATGTTTTGCCATCAGCTCGGCTCCGCGAGGTGGGTGTCGGCCGTGCCGCGGCCGACGGTGAAGATGAATTCGGTCCCGGCGCCGGGCTCCGAACTGACGTCGATGCCGCCGCCATGGGCACGCGCCACGCCGCGCGCGATGGCGAGGCCAAGCCCGGTACCTTCGGCACGCGTGGTGAAGAAGGGTTCGAACAGGCGGTCGACCACATCGGGCGGCATGCCGCGGCCGTTGTCGGTCACGCGGAAGGCGATCAGTTCATCGGTCGCCGTCACGCCGACGCCGACTTTTCCTGCCTGCCCGTCGTGACCGACGGCCTGCAGCGCGTTTTCGAGCAGGTTGGTCAGCGCGCCGGTCAGCGCCTTGCGGTTGCCGGTCAGCGTCAGGCCGACCGGCGAAGTCGCCAGCTCGAAGACGACGCCGCGCTGCCGGGCGAGCGGCTCGAAGGTGTGGGCCAGTTCGCCGAGGAGGTCATCGACGGCGAAGTTCTCGCGCCCGAGCACCTCGCCGCGCGCGAACAGCAGCATGTCCTGGATCAGGCGCTCGAGGTGCTTGAGCCGGCCGACGGTCTTCTGCGCGATGCCGACGCGGCTCGTCTCGGGCAGCTCGGGATTGGCGAGGTTGCCGGCATACAGCAGGGCGGCGGCGATCGGCGTGCGCAGCTGGTGCGCCAGCTGGGCGGCCATCTCGCCCATCGCGGCGAGGCGCTGGTTGCGCTCGGCCTGCTCCTTGAGATGATGCGCCTCGGTGATGTCGTGCAGCAGCACGATGCGGCCGCCGACGGCATCGGGCGTGGTCATCGTCATCGCGACGCGCCGGTCGCCGATGTGCATCTCGCCGGCCGTACCCGTCGGCGTCAGGCATTTCTTCTCGATCTCGGTCCACGCCATGCCGAGCGCCGGCGTGCCGAGCAGGTGGTCGGCGGCCGGGTTGGCGACGTCGAGCCGGCCCTCGCGGTCGAGCACGGCGACACCGGCCGGTAGCGCCTCGAGCAGCCGGGTCAGCCGGTCGGTGAGCGCGGCCTTCTCCTGGTACTGCTGGCGCAGGGCGCCGTTCGCGGCGGCCAGTTCGGCGGTGAGTGCCTCGACCTGGCGCTCCAGCGCCCCATAGGCGGTCGACAGCTCCTCCGACACCTGGTTGAACAGGCGGAAGGCCTCCGCCAGCCGCGCCGGATCGGTCGGAATTTCGGCAAATGAGTCGGTCGTAATCGGGGGGGAACTCATGGCGGGCGATGTTCGCAAAAAGTCGGCAGCGGCAATACGGCAAATAGGCAGCCAAAACAATAACCGAAATGGCGGCAATTTTTGCCGCTGCTTGCAGGAACCCGACTTGCTAGGGCAGGCAACAATCCGTGAGCATTTTCGGAGGATACTTCGCGCAACATGGCCGAAACCGTCGCAGCTCCCTTTCCGCTGAGTCCGGGCGCCTTCGCCCAGCTCAATGCCCGCCAGAAACTCACCGTCATGGCGAGCATCGCCATGGCCATCGCCCTGCTCGTGGGCGCCTGGCTGTGGACGAAGGAGCCGCCCTACGGCGTGCTGTTCTCCAATCTGTCCGACCAGGACGGGGGGCAGATCGTCACGGTGCTGCAGCAGCAGAACGTTCCCTATAAATACAGCGAGGGCGGCGGTGCGATCATGGTGCCGGTCGGCATGGTCCACGACGTGCGCCTGCGCCTGGCCTCGGAAGGACTGCCGAAAGGCGGCCTCGTCGGCTTCGAGGTGATGGAGAACCAGAAGCTCGGCATCAGCCAGTTCGCCGAGCAGATCAACTACCAGCGCGGCCTCGAGGGTGAACTGGCCCGCTCGATCCAGACGCTCGGCGCGGTACGCGCCGCCCGCGTCCATCTCGCCATCCCGAAGCAGACCGCCTTCCTGCGCGACGAGCTGAAGCCTTCGGCCTCGGTGCTGGTCAGCCTGCAGCCCGGCCGCACGCTCGACGGCGCCCAGATCGCCGGCATCGTGCATCTCGTGTCCGCATCGGTGCCGCAGCTCAATCCCGCCAGCGTCAGCGTCATCGACCAGGACGGCAAGCTGATCTCGCAGCAGCAGGACCCGTCGCGCAACGCCGGGCTCGACGCCAGTCAGATCCGTTACGTGCGCGAGGTCGAGGCGCAGTACCAGCAGCGCGTCGAGGCCATCCTCGAACCGCTCCTCGGTCGCGGCAACTACCGCGCCCAGATCACCACCGACATCGATTTCTCGCACATCGACCAGGTGGACGAGACCTATCTGCCGAACCCGGCACCCGACAGTGCGATCCGCAGCCAACAGACTGCCGAATCGGGCAACGGCAACCCGCCGGCCCTCGGCGTCCCGGGCGCGCTGACCAACCAGCCGCCGGTGCCCGCCACCGCGCCGATCACCAATCCGCAGGTCGGCGCCGCCGCCGGTGGCGGCCAGGCCGGCGGCAACTACTCGCGCAACGCCACGATCAACTACGAACTCGACAAGACGGTCCGCCATACCCGCGCCACGCCGGGTACCGTCAAGCGCCTGTCGGTCGCCATCGCCGTCAATCACAAGAAGGTGAAGGACAAGGCGGTCCCGCCGAGCGCCGAGGAACTCAAGCGCATCAACGACCTCGTGCGCGAGGCCGTCGGCTTCAACCCGAAGCGCGGCGATTCGATCAACGTCGCCAGCGCCAGCTTCGTGCCGCCCGAACCGGAAGCGATCGCCGAGCTGCCAGTATGGAAGGACCCGACGAACATCGCGCTGGGCAAGGAGATCGGCCAGTACCTGGTGTTCGCCATCGTCGCCTGGCTGGTGTGGACGAAGATCCTCAAGCCGGTGTTCGAGACGCTCGCGGCAGCGGCCCAGCGCGCCGAGGCCGCGCGCAAGGCGGCGGCCGAGTATGTCGAGGAATTCGAACAGGAAGGCGGCGCGCACCATCGCGGCCCGACCTTCGACGAACGGCTCAAGCATGCGCGCGACGTCGCGCACAAGGAACCCAAGCTGGTCGCCGAACTGATCAAGGAGTGGCTGGGTGCCGGGGCCTGAAGAAGGCCTGGAAAAGAGCGCGATGCTGCTGCTCTCGCTCGGCGAGGACGCGGCAGCGGAAGTGCTCAAGCACCTCGGCCCGCGCGAGGTGCAGAAGCTCGGTCATGCCATGGCCGGCATCAAGTCGGTGCCGCGCGACCGTGTCGAGACGCTGATCGGCGAACTCAACGAACACAGCGCCAAGGGATCGCCGCTGTCGGCCGACGAGAACATGATCCGCTCGATGCTGACCAAGGCGCTCGGCGACGACAAGGCCGCCAACCTGATCGGCCGCATCCTGCAGGGCGGCGACACCGCCGGCATTGAGAGCCTGAAATGGATGGACGCCGCGACCGTGGCGGACCTGATCAAGAACGAGCATCCGCAGATCATCGCCACGATCCTCGTGCACCTCGAATTCGACCATGCCGGCGAAGTGCTGAAGTTCTTCACCGAACGCCTGCGCAATGACGTGCTGCTGCGCATCGCCACGCTCGACGGCGTGCAGCCGGTCGCCCTGCGCGAACTGAACGAGGCGCTGACGCGCCTGCTCGCCGGTTCGGCCACCAACGTCAAGAAGGCCGCCATGGGCGGCATCCGCCACGCCGCGGAGATCCTCAACTTCGTCGGCCAGCAGGCGGAAACCGCCATCGTCGACAACGTGCGCGAATACGATCCGGACCTGGCGCAGAAGATCCTCGACGAGATGTTCGTGTTCGAAAACCTGCTCGACGTGGACGACCGCGGCATCCAGCTGCTGCTGCGCGAGATCCAGTCGGACTCGCTGATCCTCGCGCTCAAGGGTTCCTCGCCGGAACTGCGCGAGAAGATCTTCAAGAACATGTCGCAGCGTGCCGCCGAGATGCTCAAGGAAGACCTCGAATCGAAAGGTCCGGTGCGCCTCTCGGAAGTCGAGGCCGAGCAGAAGGAAATCCTCAAGATCGCGCGCCGCCTCGCCGACGAAGGCCAGATCCAGCTCGGCGGCAAGGGCGGCGACGACCAGATGGTCTGACCCGCTGCCGCGGCGCGCGCATGAGCGAAAACACCTCCAACCTGACTGCCTGGGAACGCTGGGAACTGGCGAGCTTCGATGCGGGCCAGCCGCCGAAGAAGCCTGCCGCACCCGCCGCCGCCGCCGCGAAACCCGACCTGTCGGGCGTGAAGCTGCCCACGGCACAGGAGATCGAGCAGATCCACCAGCAGGCCCACGACGAGGGATTCCACAAGGGCAAGGACGACGGCTACCAGGCCGGCTTCAAGGAAGGCCAGGCCAAGGCGCTCGCCGAGGCGCAGCGCTTCACGCAGGCCACGGCCAAGCTCGAACGCGCGCTCGGCGAACTGGAGGCCACCGTCGCCGATGAACTGCTCGCCCTCGCCACGGAAATCGCCCGCGAAGTGATCCGGCAGGAAATCGCCGCCCGGCCCGAAACCCTGCTCGCGGTGGTGCGCGAGGCTTTGGCGCAGCTTCCGCACCAGCATGCGTCGATCTACCTGCATCCCGACGACGCCTCGCTGCTGCGATCCTACCTCGGCGACCAGCTGACGCACGCCGGCCATCGCATCCACGAAGACTTCAAGCTCACCCGCGGCGACTGCATCCTCGAAGCCGGCGGCACGCAGGTCGATGCCAGCGTGGCGATGCGCTGGCGACGCGTGCTCGAAGGGCTGGGCATGGCCGCTGCCTGGCAACCGGACGCCGTCCCGCCGGAGCAGACTTTTGAACAAGGCGGGCCAAGTGAATCCTGAACGCCTCCGCGATTTCCTCCAGGATTGCCGGCGGCGGGCGACGACGCCCCAGCCCTTCCGCGTCGCGGGCCGGCTGACGCGCATCAACGGCCTCGTCATGGAGGCCGCAGGCCTCAAGCTGCCGCTCGGCTCGAGCTGCCAGATCGAGGCACCCGGCGGCGGTACCGTCGAGGCCGAGGTGGTCGGTTTCGCCGGCGAGAAGCTCTTCATGATGCCGACGGTGGATGTCTATGGCCTCGCGCCCGGCGCGCACGTCCTGCCGCTGGAGACGCCACCGCCACCGCCGCGGCTGGGCCAGGTCAGCGAGCCGCGGCGACGCACGCTCGACCGCGCCAAGCACCTGCCGGTGGGCAGCCAGTTGCTCGGCCGCGTCGTCGATGGCAACGGCCGCCCGCTCGACGGGCTCGGCCCGCTCGACGACAAGACCTCGCGTTCGCTGGTCGGCCGTCCTTCCAACCCGCTGCAGCGCGAACCGATCGCGAAGACGCTCGATGTCGGCATCCGCGCCATCAACGCCCTGCTCACCGTCGGCCGCGGCCAGCGTCTCGGCCTGTTCGCCGGCTCGGGCGTCGGCAAGAGCGTACTGCTCGGCATGATGGCCCGCTACACGGCGGCCGACGTGATCGTCGTCGGCCTGATCGGCGAACGCGGCCGCGAGGTGAAGGAGTTCATCGAGCAGAACCTCGGCGGCGCCGGCCTCAAACGCTCCGTCGTGGTCGCCGCCCCGGCCGACGTCAGTCCGCTGATGCGGCTGCAGGGCGCCGCCTATGCGACCTCGATCGCCGAGCAGTTCCGCGACGAAGGCAAGCAGGTGCTGCTGATCATGGATTCGCTGACGCGCTACGCCATGGCGCAGCGCGAGATCGCGCTGGCGATCGGCGAACCGCCGGTGACGCGCGGCTACCCGCCGTCGGTCTTCGCGCGACTGCCGCAACTCGTCGAGCGGGCCGGCAACGGCCCGGCGGGCGGCGGCTCGATCACGGCCTTCTACACCGTCCTCGCCGAAGGCGACGACCAGCAGGATCCCATTGCCGACTCCGCACGCGCCATCCTCGATGGCCATATCGTGCTCAACCGCACGCTGGCCGATGCCGGCCACTACCCGGCCATCGACATCGAGCAGTCGATCTCGCGGGCGATGACCAACCTCATCACGCCGGACCACCTCGAACGCGTGCGGCGTTTCAAGCAGCTCTACTCGCGCTACCAGCGGGCGCGCGACCTGCTGGCGGTGGGCGCCTACGCGCCAGGCTCGGATCCGCTGCTGGACCGGGCGATCGCGCTCTACCCGCGGATCGAGCAGTTCCTGCAACAGGGCATCGAGGAGCGCGCCGACAATCCCGGCAGCCTCGCCGCGCTGGCCGAACTGATCCCGGATATCGCCTGATTGAGCCGCTGACCGGCCGGCAGACTATACTTTCGCCATGAACAAGAGTTTCCGACTGCAGCCGTTGCTGGATCTGTCCAACCTGCGGCTCGACGAAGCCACGCGGCAGCTGGGCAAGCTGATCGCCGGCGAGCAGGAAGCCAGCCAGCGCCTCGAATTGCTGGTCCAGTATCGCGATGAATATCACGCCCGCTTTCTGTCTGCCGCCGGCAACGGTCTCGGACCCGACACCTGGCGCAACTACCAGCATTTCCTCGGCCGTCTCGACCAGGCGATCGAGCAGGCGCGGCAGATGGTCGAATCCTCCAAACAGCGTACGGTGCTCGGCCAGAAGCACTGGCTCGACCAGCGCGGCAAGGTGAAGGCCTTCGATACGCTGGCGCAACGCCACCAGGCCCGCATGGCCCATGCCGAATACCGGCAGGAACAGAAACAGTCCGACGAACACGCGGCACGACGTCGCGACCTCTTCGCCGAGGAAGAGCCCGGCTGATCGATGGCATGGTCCTTGCGTTTGCTGTCGGGAAAACCTATCGACTGCAAGGATTGCCACCATGCCAGCCAACCTCAGCGCCGCATCCGGCCAAGCCGTTTCGGCGGTCCAGAACATTCTGCATCCGGCGTCTGCCGCCGCCAGCGGACTCGCCACGGCGGCGGATACGCCCGCCGGCGACCAGGCTCCGTCGTTCGCTGCCCTGTTCCGGCAACTGGCTGCCCGGCAGCTGTCCGGCGATGACGCCCCGATCACGCTGCGACTGCAGGCCGACGCGGTTGCCGCGACCGTCGGCCCCGAAGCAGAAGCCTCCGACGCGCTGACCGCCCTGCTGCCCTTCCTGGAAGGGATGGGGATGCTTCCGTCCGATGGCGCCACCCCCGCTACGGGCCAACAGGAAGCGGAAGACCTGGCGGCACAGCTGTCCACAGAAGATGTTGCGTCGTCGCTTGCCGTACCGCTCGCCGCCGCTCCGGCAATTACTGCCGCCACGCTGCCGGAAGATATCGACACACCGGCGGCCGACGCCCGTTCACTGCTTGCTGCGGGAGCGTCCGGTGAAGCGATCCAGGACAGCCACACCGCGGACATGACCGCCGCGCAGGCAGACAGGCTCGTCCAGACGGCAACGCAGGCGGCAGGTTCGGACACCGGCCGGGGTCGCGAGTTCGCCGCACAGCTCGTCGCGGCCATCGACGCCAGCAAGGAGGGAACTCACGCCCCCGGCAGCACGAGTGCAGCCGTGCATCAGGTGCTTGCCGCCACCCCATCGCACGGCAACACGCCTGCCGTGCCGGCAACGCCTCTGCAGATCGCCCAGCCGGTCGGCACACCGGGCTGGGGCGAGGAAGTCGGCAACCGGATCGTCTGGATGGCGAATCGCATGGAAAGCCGCGCGGAACTGGTCCTGACCCCGCCGCAGATGGGACGCGTCGAAGTCAGCCTGACGATTTCCGGCGACCAGGCGAGCGCGAACTTCGCATCCGCCAACCCGGCGGTGCGTGACGCCCTCGAAGCGGCGTTGCCGCGACTCCGCGAGGTCCTCGCCGATGCCGGCATCCAGCTGGGGCAGGCCCAGGTGGGTGCGGAGAACCCAGGCCAGACGGCCCGTGAGGACAAAAACGGTGATAATCCCGGCTTCGATCGCGCCGGTGAACGCGATGCGGGCCCGCTCCGGATGACGGAAACGGGCATGTCGTCACCCGCCGGGCTCAAGTCCGGGCGCGGTCTTGTCGATGTATTTGCCTGATGGCCTGAATTCCCGGGCGAACCGAACAGGAGCGAACCATGGCTGATGCCAAGAAAACCGAAGCCCCCGCCGAAGGCGAAGCCCCGAAGAAGAAAAGCAAGCTGCTGCTGATCATCATCATCACCGTGCTGGTGCTGGTGCTCGGCGGCGGCGCGGCGGCTTTCTTCCTGATGAGCAAGAAGGCCAGCCACGACGAGGAAGCGGACACGGGCGACGAGCCGCCGGCCAAGGTGGCCAAGGCCAAGAAAAAGAAGAAGGACCCGGGTGCGCCGCCGGTATTCACCAAGCTCGACCCCTTCGTCGTCAAGCTGCAGAGCGAAGCGCAGGAAGCCTACGTGCAGGCGGTTCCCGAACTGCGGCTCTACGATGCGGCGGTCGGCGAGCAGATCAAGCAGTTCATGCCGGAAATCCGCCACAAGGTCCTGCTGATCCTCGCCGGCAAGAAGGCCTCGGACCTGTCCACGCCCGAAGGCATGCAGGTACTGGCCAACCAGATTCGCGTCACCATCAACACCACGCTGACCGGCGAGCCGCCGGAACCCGGCATCGAGAAGCAGGATCAGGCCGGCGAGGATGCGCCGGTGCAGGCGGTCTTCTTCTCCTCGCTGATCGTACAGTGACAGGGTTTGAATGAGCCAGGACTTTCTCTCCCAGGAAGAGGTCGATGCCCTGCTGAAGGGCGTCACCGGAGAGGCGGACGAGGCACCGCAGGAGGAGAGCGCCGGCGGCGTCAAGAACTACGATCTCGGCCGTCAGGAGCGCATCGTGCGCGGGCGCATGCCGACGATGGAGCTCATCAACGAGCGCTTCGCCCGCTACCTGCGCATCGGCCTGTTCAACTACATGCACCGCAGCACCGAGATCTCGGTCGGCCCCGTGCGCGTGCAGAAATACAGCGACTTCATCCGCAACCTGGTGGTGCCCACCAATCTCAACCTGATCCAGATGAAGCCCCTGCGCGGGACGGGACTGTTCGTCTTCGACCCGAACCTGGTCTTCCTCGTGGTGGACAACATGTTCGGCAGCGACGGGCGCTTCCATACCCGCGTCGAGGGCCGCGACTTCACGGCGACCGAGCAGCGCATCATCATGGGCATGCTGGACGTGGTGTTCACCGAATACGCGAAGGCCTGGAAGCCCGTCTATGCGGTGGATTTCGACTACGTCCGCTCGGAGATGAACACCCAGTTCGCGAACATCGCGACGCCTTCCGAGATCGTGGTCGCCTTCACCTTCACCATCGAGCTGTCGGGCAACTCGGCCGAGATGCACATCTGCCTGCCCTATTCGATGATCGAGCCGATCCGCGACGTGCTCTACAGCACCATGCACAGCGAACAGGCCGGCAGCGACACGCGCTGGACCAACATGCTGCGCCGCCAGCTGCTGTCCGCCGAGGTCGAGCTGACGGCACCGCTGGGCGGGACGCGCATCACCCTCGGCCAGGTCAAGGATCTCCAGGTCGGCGACATCATTCCGTTCGAGATCGACGAGCTGCTGAAGGTGAAGGTGGATGGCGTACCGCTGATGGAGTGCCGCTACGGCCTCAACAACGGCCAGTACGCCCTGAAAGTCGAAGAATTTGTGGCGCAGGAAGAAGCCACGGAGTAGAGGTCAATCATGAACGACGAAGTCCAGCAGGACGACAACCAGGTTTCCGAGGACGACTGGGCCGCCGCGATGGGCGAACAGGCGGCGGCCGAGGCGACAGCGCCCCAGCCCGTCGCACAGCCGGCGCAGATCTTCGAGCAGTTCGCCGGCAGTGCCGACGCCAACGCCAATCACGGCCTCGAACTGATCCTCGACATCCCCGTGCAGCTGACGGTCGAACTGGGCCGCACCAAGATATCGATCCGCAACCTGCTGCAGCTCGCCCACGGCTCGGTGGTCGAACTGGACGGGCTCGCCGGCGAGCCGATGGACGTGCTGATCAACGGCACGCTGATCGCGCAGGGAGAAGTGGTCGTGGTCAACGACAAGTTCGGCATCCGTCTCACCGACGTCATCACCCCGCAGGAGCGCATGCGCAAGCTGAACAAATAACAGTTAGCGCCGCTTTCCCCCTGTAATTCGGCCTTCGTCCCCATGGGCGAGGCATAAGCTTCGTGGCCATGTCGCCACGCCTGCCGCTTTTCACCTTCCTGCTCCTGGCTGCCCCGGTCCTCCGTGCGGCAGAAGTCGGCGCCGGCAGCACGGCGCCCGATCTCGGCACCAGCGCCCTGCAGATGATCTTCGGCCTGCTGCTGGTGCTCGGCCTGCTGCTCGGCACGCTGTGGCTGCTCAAGCGCATCAGCCAGCCGCGCGGCAACGTCGCCGGCCTGCTGCGCGTGGTCGCCGGCGTCGCCGTGGGTTCGCGCGAGCGCGTCGTGATCCTCGAACTCGGCAACAGCTGGCTGGTGCTTGGCGTCGCTCCGGGACAGGTGTCGACGCTGGCGGAAATCCCGCGTCAGGAAATGCCCGCCGCGCCCGCCCCCAGGGATTTCGTCGGCCAGCTGGCCGAACGCCTGAGGAAAAATGCGTAGGCTCCTGCTGGGCGCCGTCCTGCTGGCGCCGACTTTGGTGCTTGCGCAGGCGCTGCCCGCTCTGACTGCCACGCCCGTCGCAGGCGGCGGCACGCAATGGTCGCTGTCGATCCAGACGCTGCTGCTGATCACCGGCCTGACCTTCCTGCCAGCGCTGCTGCTGATGATGACGAGCTTCACGCGCATCATCATCGTGTTTTCCCTGCTGCGCCATGCACTCGGCACGCAGACTTCGCCGCCGAACCAGGTGCTGGTCGGGCTGGCGCTGTTCCTCACCTTTTTCATCATGGCACCGGTGGGCGAGAAGATCTACGCCGACGCCTACCTGCCGCTGTCGGAAAACAAGATCAGCTTCCAGCAGGCGCTGGACCGCGGGGCCGTGCCGTTGCGCGCCTTCATGCTCAAGCAGACACGCGATGCCGACCTGGCCCTCTTCACCAAGATCTCGCAGGGCCCCGCGCCCGCGAAGGTCGACGACGTGCCGCTGTCGGTGCTGATCCCCGCCTTCGTCACCTCGGAACTCAAGACCGCCTTCCAGATCGGCTTCATCGTCTTCATCCCCTTCCTCATCATCGACATGGTGGTCGCCTCGGTGCTGATGTCGATGGGCATGATGATGATGTCGCCGGTGATCGTCGCCCTGCCCTTCAAGATCATGCTGTTCGTGCTGGTCGACGGCTGGCAGCTCGTCATCGGCTCGCTGGTCGCGAGTTTCGGCTAGGAGAAACCCCATGACCCCCACCACCGTCATCGAAATCGGCCGCCAGGCCGTCGAGGTCACCATCCTCGTTTCCGCCCCGCTGTTCATCGCCGCGCTGGCGACCGGCCTGCTGATCTCGATTTTCCAGGCCGCCACGCAGATCAACGAGGCGACCCTGTCCTTCGTGCCGAAGCTGATCGTGGTCTTCGCGACCCTGATCGTCGCCGGCCCGTGGATGATCACGCTGCTGACCGACTACATGCAGCGCCTCTACGGATCGATCCCCGGCATGATCGGCTAATCCCGTGAAATGATCACCTTCACCGGCGCGCAGCTCGACGCCTGGCTGACGGCCTTTCTCTTCCCGCTGGCACGCATCATGGGCCTGCTGGCGAGTGCGCCGGTCTTCAACAACCGCGCCCAGCCGGCGCGCATCCGGCTCGTCATCGGCCTCGTCATCACGGTGACCCTGGTGCCGGTACTGCCGCCGATGCCGGCCGTCGCGCCCGGTTCCTGGGTCGGCATGGCCATCCTCGCGCAGCAGATGCTGATCGGCCTGCTGCTCGGCTTCACGCTGCGGATCGCCTTCGCCGCCATCGACGTCGCCGGCGAACTGATCGGCATGCAGATGGGCCTGTCCTTCGCCGTGTTCTACGATCCGCAGGCCGGCGGCCAGACGCCCGTGCTCGCCGAGTTCCTCGGCCTCATCACGACGCTGATCTTTCTCGCACTGAACGGCCACCTGCTCGCCCTGCAGGTCCTGGCCGAAAGCTTCCGGCTGCTGCCCGTCGGCACGACACCCTTCGGTGCGGGAGGGTATGCCGCCTTCCTCGCCTGGTCGTCGACGCTGTTCTCGGCCGGCCTGCTGCTGGCCCTGCCGCTGATCACCGCCCTGCTGATCGCCAACCTGGCGATGGGCGTGCTGGCACGGGTCGCACCGCAGCTGAACATCTTCGCCGTCGGCTTTCCGGTCACGCTGATGGCCGGCTTCGTCGTGATGATGTTCTCGATCCCCTACTTCGGGGCGGCGATGGAACGGCTTTTCGACGGGGCTTTCCGCGCGATGGCGGAAATCATGCGGGCCGGCGCCGCCGGATGACCGGGCCGATCAGCCGGCCTTCCTGACGAAGCGGACGACGCCCTCGGCGGTGCGCTGCGAACCGAGCACCGAGGATTCCATCCCTTCGGCATACTCGACCACGTCGTAGCTCGCATAGCCGCCGGCACGCATCAGATCCCGGGCCCGGCGATGAAAGATCACCCGGGCCTCGCCCGCCCCACCGGCGTAATAGCGCTTCATCGCCAGGTTCAGGCGCACGTGATGGCCGGGAAAGCGCGCTTCCTCGATGCTCCAGTTCGGCGCGAGCGGATCGAGGATCAGCCAGGCCGCCGCGGCATAGGCTCCCCAATAAACGATTTTTTCGAGCGGATAGGACACCGACGGGCCGAGGCTGACGGCCGTATCCGGGATCAACGGCCCACCGATGATGTCGGTCGCCGTGCTGGTGACGGTATCGACGACCGCACCGCCGACGCCCGTGACGTTCGTCGGGGTAGGTGTCGTGGTGCAACCGGCGAGCAGTGCGGCACAGAGGGCTGCTGGCAAAAGTCGGCGCTGACGGGACGGCATGACGAACGTGTTCATCGGATGTAGTCGAAGAGGGTCAGCTGGGAAATGCGGCTGAAGGACTGCTGGGCCGCCTGCAGGTCCGTCTGCTTGCGGGTCAGGTCGGAGATCGCCTTGGCGTAATCGAGATCCTGCAGATTGGACAGTGTTTGCTGGTACTGCAGGTTCAAGTCTTCGTTCACGCTGCCGAGCGATTCCAGTTCGGCCATGCGGCTGCCGATCATCGCCCGCACGCGCAGGATATTGTCGTTGGCCTGGTTGAAGTTGGTCAGGGCAAAGCCGATTTCGTTCGAGTACTTGGCAGCATCCGCCGGCTGTCCCGTGTTGCCGGTCTCCAGTGCGTCGATCAGATTGGCCAGCGTCTTGAAAATGCTCTGCGAGGTGCTGGCCTGGACGGCGAAAGCGTCGCCGGAAGCGGGCTCCCCCGAGATCGTGACCGAAGCGCCCAAGTCGTTGGAGGGCGGGTTGTAGGCGGCGTTCAGGCCGGAAAACTCGATCGGCTGGCCGCTCTCGAATACGTGGGTGTAGCTGCCGCCATTGCCGTTCGTGGAGGGGGCTCCCGTGAAGAGCGAAAAGCCCGTCGTCACATCGACCAGGTCGTAGTAAGTCGTGACATCGTTGCCGGCATGGCCACTGACATACGTCGGCGTACCGAACATGTCCGCATAGCCGGTATTCCCGGTCACTGCGGCTAGCGTGACTCCAGAGGTACTGCCTGAAGTGGACGATGTCACCACCAGCTGGTTCGCTGCATTGACGCTGACCGTCGCCGAGCCGGCTGCAGGTGGAGTAGCGCCGAGCGCGGCATCCACAGCCGTCTGGACCGCTGCCGCCAATGCCTGCGGCGTGGCGTAGGCGACGCCGCCATTGTTGCCGACGGTCACCGTGACAGCGGCACCGCCATCGACCGAGAGGGTGAACTCGTCGTTGCTCCCCGTCGTGATCGTCAGGCTCGGGGTAGTCAGCGCAACACTGCCATTCGCCTGTCCCACGGCATCGTTCCAGAATCGCACTTCGAGATTCTGGCTGTTGGTGGCCGCATTCCACTTGGCCGGGTCGGTGACGCTGCCGCCGTCGATGATGCCGGTGCCCGTATTGGCATTCGCGTAATTGGTCGTGAAATAACCGTTGCCGTTCTTGATGCGCCGGAAGACGTCGTTGCCCGAATCGCTGACTTCGAGCATGCGGGTGGCCGACACCTGCAGCGTCCGCTGGCCGTCGTCACCGTCGTAGATGACCTCGTTGCCGGCATTGAGGAAGTCGATGGTCCCGCCGAAGGGCTTGGTCGACCCCATGTAGCCTGAGAACAGATACTGTCCCTGCCCGTCGGCGGAGTTCGCGATACCCATCAGTTCATCGTAGCGGGCACGCAGTTCGAAGGCGATGGAACGCCGGTCGCTGGCCGCCAGCGCGGCATTGCCGGCCTGTACGGTCAGCTCCTTGATGCGGCCGAACAGGTCGTTGATGCTGTTCAGCTGGACCTCGGCCAAACCGAGGGCGGACGTGGCGTTCTGCTGATTGGTGGCGTACTGCTCGAGGATGTTCTTCGACTGCGTCACCTCGAGCGCACGCGCGGCACCGACCGGATCGTCGGCCGGGGTAAGGATGCGGCGTCCCGTGGAGACCTGTTGCTGCAGATGGAGCAGCGATGCCATCTGCTTGTTCATGGTGCTCACGCCCGCATCGAAGATCATGCTGGTTGCGACTCTCATGGTTCTGTCCTCTTATCTGCCCAGCGCCAGGATTTCGTCGAACAGGCCGCTCGCGATGTCCAGCATCCGCGCCGCCGCCTGGTAGGCCTGCTGGTAGCGCAGCAGGTTGGCGGCTTCCTCGTCGAGGTTGACGCCGGAAAGCTGGTCGCGCGTGGTCTGTGCGCGTTCGTAGAGACTCTGCTGGGCCTGCCCGGTAATCTCGACCTGGCGCGACTTGTTGCCGACATCGGCGACGATCTGCGAATAGGCCGACTGGTAGGTCGCCGTGCCGCCGGACATCGTGTTCTGCGTCTGCAGGGCGGCGAGCAGCACGCCGTTGCGGTTGTCGGATACGCCGTTCGCATTGCGCTCGATGGTGAACTTGTCCCCTGATGCCGGTGTGCCGGTGACGGTGAAAGTCGCCCCGAAATCGTTCGCCAGCGGGTTGTAGGCTGCGGCCAGGCCCGAGAGCGTGATCGGCTGTCCGCTCGTGTAGGCATGGGTGTAGCTGCCACCCGCACTGGTCGCCGACGGCGCACCGGTGAAGAGCGAGTTACCTGTCGCAGCATCCACCAGGTCGTAATAGGTGGTGCCCGCGCTGGCGGCAATGCCGCCGGTGCTCACGGGGGTGCCGAACAGATCTGCGAATCCGGTATTCCCGGTCACGGCCGACAGGACGATGCTCGAACTGGCACCCGTCGTCGAAGAGGTGATCACCAGACGTCCGGCGGCATCGAGGCTCGCCGTCGCCGAGCCTGCGGCAGGAGGGGATACGCCCAGATCCGTATTCAGTGCCGTTTGAATTGCCGTCACCAGGTTGGCAGGTGCATAAGGATTGCCCGCATTCGATATCGTGATGGTCGTGGGCGAAGCGGCGCCATCTACCTGGATGGCGAACTGATCATTCGCGCCGACGTTGATCGTCGTGCTGGCCGGCAGCACGACGCTGCCGTTCGCCCGTCCCGCCGTCGTTACCGTGCCGGCCGTGTCCGTCCAGAAGCGCACTTCCAGATTCTTGCTGTTGGTGGCCGCATTCCACGCTGCCGCGTCGGTCACCCGCCCGGCATCGATGGCCGCCGAGCCGGTGTTGGTCAGCGGTGTCCCCGTACGCACCGGCGAGGCAGCAGCGATCGAGCGCGGGTCGCTGATCGCCATCGACAGATTGGTGGCGGCACCGCGCACCGGCTGGATCAGGAAGCTGTCGCCGACATTCGGCGTACCGCCGACGCTGATCGAAAACCCGTCGATGCTCGCCGGCAGCGGCGCGCCGCTGACGAGCACGGCGTTGTCGGAAAGGCGCGTCACCGTATAGTTGCCGCTGCCGTTGTAGATCAGGCGATAGTCGCTGGTCGTCAGCTCGTCGACCGTCGCCGCATCGATGCTGGCCGTCACGGTGGCGCTACCCGTATTCGTGGCATTTTCGCGCACCGTCGGTCCCGCCAGGCTCAGGTCGAAGTAATCGCCGCCCAGCGCACCGGTGAGATCCTGACCGAGCCGGTGCTGCGTATTGAAGTTCGTCGCCAGCGTCAGGGCGATCCGCCCCAGCGCATTCTGGGCACCGTCGAGCGACTCGGAACGGAAGGCGATCAGCCCGCCGAGTTCGCCACCGCTCAGCATCGACTCCGGCATATTGACCGTCGTGCCCATCGGCGACCGGATCGCGACGATGATGCGCTCCGGATCGTCCGGCGCGGCGACGGCCTGCATCGAGTAGTCGAGCGTCCCGACCACCAGTGGCTGGCCGTTGCCGATGAAGACGCTGTAGGTGCCGTCGTTCTGTTCGATGGTCGTGACGCGGATCAACTGGTTGAGATCGGCCACCAGCTGGTCGCGCTGGTCGAGCAGGTCGTTCGGCGCCTGGTTCGGCCCGGCTGCCTGGGCACTGATGATGCGCTGGTTGATGTTTGCAATCTGCTGCGCATATGAGTTGATCGCGGAGACATTGCTGCTGATCTGGGCATTGACGCCGGTGCGGACCTCCGTCATGCGCTGATCGATTGCCTCGAAGCGTGCCACCAGCGCCTGGCTGGCGGACAGCATGGCCTGTCGTGCCGGAATCGAGGCAGGATTTGCTGCCATCTCCTGTACGGCTGAAAAGAAGTCCGTCATGGCCGGGGACAGGCCCGCATCGGGATCGGCAAGAAGATTGCTGATCTGGCTGATCTGGCTCAGGTAGCTGTCCATCTCCGCCGCACCGGTCTGTGCCGACAGGACCTGCTCCGTCAGTTGCTGGCTGTAAACGCGCCGGATCGTCTCGACATTGGTACCCTGGCCGAGATAGCCCGAGCCCGAAAACATCGGGGTGTTCGTCGTCTGCTGGATCAGCTGGCGGCTGTAGCCCGGCGTCGAGGCGTTCGCGATGTTGTGGCTGGTGGTCAGGATGCCGGCTTGTGCCGCTCCCAGACCGCTGACGCCGACATTGAAGATACCCATGCTATGACTCCGTAGGATGCCCGTTTAACGGCAATTACTGCCGCCGGTTGAGCGTTCATGCAGGAGTTACAGCAACCCTCGTGCCAAGCAGGAGGGAACCGGGTTCAGGCGCGCGGCGGTTCCGCGTCGCGCAGACGCGGGGAGCCAATCACCCGTTCAAGCTTGGCCGCATATTCGGGATCGGTTGCATAGCCCGCGCGTTGCAGGCCGCGGGCGAAGCCGGCGGCATCCCGGCTGGCAACGACTTCGGCATAGCGCGGGGTTTGCGTCAGCAGCCGGGCATAGTCATCGAAAGCCTCGGCATAAGAGCCGTAGGCGCGAAAGCGCTCGATGCGTTTCCCGGCGATGCCACCCACGTACTCGGTGGTTGTCGCTTCGACCACGGCACCCTGCCACTGGCTGCCGGCCTTGATGCCGAACAGGTTGTGGCTGGGCCGGCCGTCGGCGAAACGCGGCTCAGACTTGCCCCAGCCGCTTTCGAGGGCGGCATGGGCGACAAGGAAGCGCGCCGGAATGCCGGTCGCCGCACTGGCCATCTCGGCATGGGGAAGCAGGTCGCTGACGAAGGCCTGCGACGACGATTCCCCGTTATTCGCAGCAGGCGATTGAAGCGGTGCGAGCTGACGGACCGGGGACGATTCCAGCGGGAACAGTTTCGGCGCGGCATCGCTGGGCAATGGAATGGCCTGTCGGGAAGGCAGCGGCATCGCTCGGGTCGGCGGTGAAAGGGACATGCCGCCTTCCAGGTCCGGCATGGCCGCCGCGTCCGGCCGGGACAGCTGGCGTTCGATCATCGCCGCAAGGCCGGTACCGCCCTTGCCTGCCAGTACCTGCGCCATCTGGGAGTCGAGCAGTTCCTGATAGAAGCGCGTCTGGTCGCTGTCGAACATGCCCTCCTGCGGAACGGAGGCCCGCATCGATTTCATCACCATCTGCAGGAACACGGCTTCGAACTGCCGGGCAGCCGTCTTCAGGGCCTGTGGATCATCCTGTCGCAGGCCCTGCTTGAGCGCCGTGAGCGACTGGGTGTCGAAAATGGAGGGGGTGGGCGCGGCCGGATTCATTGTGCTCAAGCTTGCCTCGGCAACGGGCCGGCAATCCGCCGAGCACCGCCGCAATTCAGCGGCAATTCATGCCGATGCCGGCGCTAGATGATTTCCAGTTCGGCACGCAGGGCGCCGGCCATCTTCATCGCCTGCAGGATGGCGATGAGATCCTGCGGGTTGGCACCGATCGTGTTCAGCGCCTTCACCACGTCGGCGAGATTCGCGCCGTTCTTCATGGCGACGAGCTGTCGATCTTCCTGCTTGATATCGACGGAAGCATTCGCGACGCCGGCCGTCTGGCCGCCGGAGAGCGCACCGGGCTGGCTCACCTGGTTGTCCGTGGCGATCGTCACGGACAGGTTGCCGTGCGCGACGGCGCACTGTTCGATCGTGACGGCCTGATTCATGACCACCGAACCGGTACGCGCATTGACGATCACCTTGGCCGGCATCTGCATCGGCGTCACGTTGAGGTTTTCGACCGCGCCGAGGAAGGCCACGTGCTCCGTCGGGTTGGCCGGGAGTCGCACCTGGACCTGACGGCCATCCACGGCGCTGGCCGTACCGCTCCCCATCGCCTGGTTGATCGCGTCGACGACCCGCTGGGTGGTGCCGAAATCCGTGCGGCGCAATTCGAGGTTGGCGAACTCGCCCTGCCCGACCGTCACCGGTACTTCGCGCTCGACGGTGGCGCCGTTGGCGATGCGGCCGACCGACAGGTGGTTTACCGTGGTCTGCGAACCTGCGCCCGCAGCCCCCGCCCCCACGACGACGACATTGCCCTGTGCCATCGCGTAGATGTTGCCGTCGGCACCCTTGAGCGGCGTCATGACCAGCGTCCCGCCGCGCAGCGACTTGGCGTTGCCGATCGAGGAGACCGTCACGTCGATCGGCTGGCCGGTGCGTGCGAAGGCAGGCAGATCGGCCGTCACCATCACCGCCGCCACGTTCTTGAGCTGCAGCGACTGGCCGGGCGGCAATGTCACGCCGAGGCGCGACAGCATGTTGATCATGCTCTGGACGGTGAAGGGCGTCTGCGTCGTCTGGTCGCCCGTGCCGTCGAGGCCGACGACGATGCCATAGCCGACCAGCTGGTTGTGGCGCACGCCGGCGATCGAGGCGATCTCCTTGATGCGTTCTGCCCGCGCGGCATCGCTGACCAGCAGGGCCGCGAACACCCACATCAGGCCGATCAGGAATTTATGCACGGTGCTCATGGCGGACTCTTTTTCAGAAAGGCATGAAGGAAAGGAAGAATCGCCCCAGCCAGCCCATGACCTGGGCCGAATCAATGAAGCCATTCGCCTTGTATTCGATGCGTGCGTCGGCGACCTGCGTGGACTGGACGGTGTTGCTGGCCGTGATCGTGGTCGGATTCACGACGCCGGAGAAGCGGATGAACTCCTCGCCCTCCTTCAGGCCGATCTGCTTCTCGCCGGACACCAGCAGGTTGCCGTTCGGATAGACCTCGATGACGGTCACGGTCAGCGTCCCGGTGAAATTGTTCGACGAGGTGTTCTCGCCCGAGCCTTCAAAGGCCGTATTGCTGTTCGCCGACAGGGTTGTCCCCTGAAGGGACTTGAGTGGTAAGCCCTGCATCGTCGGCACCGTTGCTGAAGCATCGTAGCTGCGGTCGGCCTTGGTATCGGACTTCTTCGCCGCGGCGGTTTTCTCGGCGATGTTGATGGTCAGCGTGTCGCCGACGAGACGTGCGCGCCGATCCTCGAACAGCGGCCGCGCGGTCGCGGCGTTGTAGATGCTGCCGTTGGCGGGTGCCGCCGCCATGCGCATCTCGGGACGCACCGACATCGGTTGATGGACGGCCGTCGGCGGCGAGGTCGCCACGCAACCTGCCAGCAGCATGGCAGCCAGCGGGACGAGCAGGGTTGCGGTTCTCATGGCATTCCCCATCACAATTGCGTCAACCGGCCGAGCATGGCATCCGAGGTCTGCACCGCGCGCGAGTTCATTTCATACGCGCGCTGGGTCTGGATCATGGTGACCAGTTCCTCGGCGACGTTGACGTTCGAGGTTTCCACCATCGCCTGGTTGAGCAGGCCGGCGCCATTGCTGCCCGGCGTATTGGGTGTGGGCGTGCCCGACGAGGCGGTTTCGACGTAGAGGTTTTCGCCCATGCTCTGCAAGCCGCCGTTATTGACGAAGGTGGCGAGCTGGATCGTCCCGACCTGCACCAGGGCAGGGTTGCCGGTCTGCTGCACCGATACGATGCCGTCTCGGCTGATGCTGATGCTGATCGCATCGGCGGGAATCGTGATCGCCGGCGAAAGCGGATAGCCGCTCGAGGTGACGATCTGTCCGGTACTGTCGCGCTGGAAGGCGCCATCGCGCGTGTAGGCGAGCGTGCCGTCCGGCATCTGGATCTGGAAGAAGCCCTGGCCGTTGATCGCGATGTCGAGCGGATTCTCGGTGCGCTGCAGGGTGCCCTGCAGGTGGATGTGCTCGGTAGCGATGGGGCGCACGCCAACGCCCAGCATCAGGCCGGACGGAATCTGCGTCTGCTGCGTTGACTGGGCACCGGGCTGGCGCAGGTTCTGGTAGAGAAGATCCTCGAAGACGGCGCGCTGACGCTTGAAACCGTTGGTGCTGACGTTGGCCAGGTTGTGCGAAATGACGTCGAGGTGCGTCTGCTGGGCATCGAGGCCGGTCTTGGCGATCCAGAGCGAGCGAATCATCGTTTATTCCTTTTAGCGCGGTGCAAGCACCTGGGTGGCGGCACGATCGTTCTGCTCGGCGGTACTGATCGTGCGCATCTGCATTTCGAACTGGCGGGCGAGCGAGATCATCGCCACCATCTGTTCGACCGGGTTGACGTTGCTGTTTTCGAGATAGCCCGAAGCGATCTTGACGTTGTCGTCCTGCGCAGCCGGCAATCCGCTGCCCAGACGGAACAGGCCGTCGGCACCGCGCACCAGACCCGCCTCCGGAGGATTGACCAGTTTGACGCGACCGACGGCATTGACGGTGTTCTGCGCCCCGCTCTGCGGAACGACGGAGATCGTACCGTCGCGCTCGATGGTCACGCGGGAATCCGGCGGTATGGTGATCGGGCCGCCATCGCCCTGCACCGGTATGCCGTTCTTGGTCTGCAGCACGCCGTTTTCGGACACGCCGAAGCTGCCGTTGCGCGTGTAGGCCTCGGACCCATCCGGCATGGCCAGGGCGATCCAGCCCTTGCCGCGGACGGCGATGTCGAACTCGCCGCCTGTATGCATCAGCGCACCTTCGCTGAAATCGGAGTGCGTGCTGGCATCGACGGCGAAGGCTCGCGTCGGCAGTGCGACGGGCTGCGCATTGTGCGTCAGTACCTGGGCAGCACGCAGGCGATGCTCTTCGGCCCGATACCCGTGCGTCGCGACGTTGGCGAGGTTGTGGGCGACGGCCGCCTGCCGCGACATCGTGCCGCTGGCGCCGGTCATCGCGGTGTAGATCAGCCTGTCCATTTATTCCTCGCCGCTCATTTCGCCGTCCTGTCAGCGCCGACTTTCAGCGCAGGTTCACCAGCGTCTGCAGCACGCTGTCCTGCGTCTTGATGGTCTGCGCGTTGGCCTGATAGGCACGCTGGTAGGTGATCATGTTCACCAGCTCGGCCGTCAGGTCGACGTTCGACTCCTCGATCGCAGCCGACTGGATCACGCCCAGCGAGCCGGACCCCGGCACGCCGATCAACGGCTGGCCGGAATCGGCAGTCTCCGACCACTGGTTGTTGCCCATCGAGGTCAGGCCGTTCGGATTGGTGAAATTGCCGAGCACCACCTGCGCCAGGTCGCGTGTCTGGCCATTGCTGTAGCGGCCCTGCACGGTGCCGTCGGCGGCGACGCTGAGGCCCGCAAGGCGGCCCGAGGTATAGCCGTCCTGGCGGATGCTATTGACGCCGAAGATGTTGCCGTACTGTGTCGACCCCGTCAGGTTGAGATCGAATGCCAGCGGTGTGCTGGCACCGGTAGCGACCGTGAATGACTGCGCAATGATGCCATCGCCGGGACTGAGCAGCGCACCGGTGGAACTGAACTGCAGGGGAGTGGCAGCAGCAGCGGCCCCGCCATCCATGTTGGTATAGAGATCCCAGGCATTTCCTGCCGTCTTGCGGAAGAACAGCGACAGCAGGTGCGGGTTGCCCAGCGAATCGTAGACCGTGGCGGAGGTCGAGCTGTTATAGGTCGTCGGGTCGTTCACGTTGAAGTTGGCCGCACCGGCAACGGCCGAGGGGGCACCGCCGAGCAGGTTGATTGCACCATCCCCGCCGGCGCCGGTCAGCGACACCGTCGACGTCGGGCCGGTCGTAGTGGAGGTGATCACGATCTGCCCTCCGCTGACGGTAACGGTGACCGGTGCTCCCGCACCCGTGAGCGCCGCTTGCGCTGCGGTGGCGAGTGCAGCGGCGTCCGCATAGGTAGCATTGGCGATGTTCGCCGAATAGGCCGTGCCATTGACGGTGACGTTGAGCGTATCGTTGGTGCCGTCTATGACCAGACTGGCCGGTGATGCCGACCCGGTCAGCGTGCCATTGGGCGCGTACGTCGTATCACGTGAATCCAGGTTGAGGCCGATCTCGACGCCGGAACCGGTGCTGCCCGTCGACTGGGGCTGCAGGTCGGAAGTGTTGATGAAGATTTCCGACGGCGTCGAGGGCACGATGACGTTGCTGGCGTTGGCCAGGAATCCCGTCAGCCGATAACCGCTCGCGTTGACGATATAGCCATCCTTGTCGAGGTTGAACTGGCCGTTGCGCGTCCAGCTGATCGAGCCGTTGTTGCTCAGCCGGTAGAAGCCCGAACCGTTGATCGCCAGATCGAGCGGATTGTTGGTGACCGTGATGTTGCCCTGGGTGAATTGCTGGTTGATGCCTGCCACCGCGGTACCGATGCCGATCTGGCTGCCCCCGCCCAAAGTTGCCGCAAAGACGTCGGCGAAGGCAGTTGTTGCCGATTTGAAGCCGATCGTGCCGGAGTTGGCGATGTTGTTGCCGACCGAATCGAGTGCCTTGGAGGATGCGTTCAGTCCGCTCAAACCTTGCTGGAAGCCCATTTAGCTGCTCCTGTCAGAGAATCTGTTTAACGTCGGTCATGGTGAATGCACCAAGCGTGCCAACATCGAGCGACAAGCTGCTGCCGTTGCGGGTGACCGCCTGCACCAGGCCGTAGGCCAGCGCGGTCGCCGACGTCGTTTCGGTACCGCGCTTCGCGCTGACGCTGTAGCTGTAGTTGCCGAGGGCAGCAGCTTCGCCGCTGTCGGTCTTGCCATCCCAGACGAAGGGATGGACGCCCGCCTCCTGCGCGCCCAGGTTCAGCGTCCGCATCACGAGTCCGTTGGCATCCTTGATCGTCACGGTCACTTCGTCCGCCGAAGACGCCAGCTCCAGTCCGCCGATGCCGCCCTGTTCCCCCAGTGCCATCGCACTGCCCGGGACGAGCACGCCGCGATTGACGAGACTGGCCGCCTGCATCGCCTGCGTCTCGGTCATGCCGGAGAGCAGCGTCTGCAGGGTCGCATTGAGTTTCTCGACGCCATTCACCGTGCTGATCTGCGCCAGTTGGGACGTCAGCTCGGCGTTCTCCATCGGGCTGAGCGGATCCTGGTTCTTCAGCTGGGTCGTCAGCAAGGTCAGGAAGCGGTTCTCCGCCTCATTGACGACCGACAGGTCCTTTTCATCCGAGCGTGCCGCGAGGCTTGAATAGATCAGCTCGGACTGATTGTTCGCAACTGCAGAGGTTGTCATGGTCCGTTTCCTTTATTGTCCGATCGCCAGGGTCTTCATCATCAGGGCCTTGGCCGTGTTCATCACTTCCGCATTGGTCTGGTAGGCGCGCGAGGCGGAGATCATGTTCACCATCTCCTCGACGACATTCACGTTCGGCATGGCGACGTAGCCCTGCTCGTTCGCGGCCGGGTTCGACGGGTCGTACTGCATGCGCAGCGGCGCGGCGCTGTCGACGACCTGGGTGACGCGCACGCCGATGCCGCCGCCTTCGACCGGCTTCGCTTCGAAAACCACCTGCTTGGCCCGGTAGGGCTGGCCATCGGCACCCACGACGCTGTCGGCATTCGCCAGGTTGCTCGCCACGGCGTTGAGCCGGGCGGATTGCGCGGTGAGCGCGGAACCGGCGATGGAGAAAATCCTCATGTCACTCACGACTCACCTCACTGCCCGTTGATGGCCCGCTGCAGGCCCTCGAAACGCTTGTTGATGAACATGATGAGCGCCTCGGTCTGCAGGGCGTTTTCGGCAAAGGCGGAGCGCTCGACATCCATGTTGACCGTGTTTCCATCCACGGCCCCCTGGTACTCGGCCCGGTATTGCGTCATGGCCGCGTACGGTGCTTCCCCGTCGCCCGACAGGTGGCCGGCACGGGTGCGGGCCATCGTCAGGGGCTTGCCGGCATCACCGCCCGCCGCCCCCATGGCCGTGGCGAGGGCCGACTTGAAATCGACATCGCGGGCCTTGTAGTGCGGCGTGTCGGCGTTGGCGATGTTCGACGCCAGCAACTCCTGGCGGTGATTGCGCAGGCCGAGCGCATTGCGGTAGAGACTCAGGTCCTGTTCGAGGCGGTCGATCATTTTTCGGATGGCCTAAAGAAATTGCAGTCGGTGTCGATATGCAGCAAACGTGCCAGAGCCGTTTCAAGCCGATCAACCAATGCATTCCGGCGATTCTGCGGGTTCGCCGGCAAGTGCCGCGGCAATTCTTGCCTGTATGAGAAAAGGACGAATAAAGCCCGGTTGCGTTGCCGAACCGTTCGGGGAATTCATGCTCCAATCTCGGCATGCGACGCATCCTCACCCTGCTTCTTTGCCTCCCTCTCCTGTCGACTGTTCCGGCGCAGGCACGCCAGGATCCGGTGCCCGTACATCAGGTCGTCGATGCCTGGCTGAAAATCCAGACGCAGGGACTTCCGGGACAGGTGAACTACACGATCGGCGATCTGGCCCCGGACAACCAGCTGGCTCCATGCGCCTCTTTCGATGTCGGACGACCGGCCGGCGCCCGTCCGTGGGGGCGCACGCATGTGCAGGTCCGCTGCCTCGATGCCGCCGCATGGCGCATCAACATCGCCGTCCATGTCCGCATCAAGGCCGACTACCTGATCAGCGCCCGACCGATTTCGCGCGGCCAACCCATCACCGCGGAAGACCTCGCAGCGAAACCGGGGGATCTCTCCGACCTCCCGGCCAACATCCTGACCGACCCGGATCTGGCGCTCGGCAAGACCGCTACCGTCTCGATTCCCGCCGGCCGCCCCCTGCGGGCGGACATGCTGAAGGCACAAACGGTGATACGTCAGGGTCAGACCGTCAAGATCGTCTCGCGCGGACCCGGCTTTTCGGTCGCCAACGATGGCCGCGCACTCAACGCCGCCGTCGCCGGCGAAGTGGTACAGATCCGGCTGGCCAATGGCCAGGTCGTCAGCGGCATCGCCGGCCCGACCGGCGCCGTGGAGATAACCTATTGAATTACCTGAAAATGGCCCAGATCAGTGAAGATCACGAAGGAACTCAAGTTTTTCCCTGTCTTGCCGTTAGAATCAGCGAACCCCCCTGTACCCCGCGCTCAGGGACGCCAGTCTGGCAACCGGTGCGGGCCGCGACAGCAAAGGACATCATCGTGAAGATCAACAGCGCCATTCCCTCCATCGGCAGCACGCCGGACTCCGGCCGAGCGCGCAGCCCGGCCACCGCCCAGCCGACGGCTGGTTCGCCCACCAGCGAGCGCGTCGATATTTCCTCGCTTTCCGCCCGGCTGCAGGAAGTCGGTGCCGGCGAAACGCCAGTCAATGCCCAGCGGGTCGCGGAGATCAAGCAGGCCATCGCCGAGGGACGTTTCCAGATCAACCCTGAACGCATCGCCGACGGACTGCTGAACAGCGTGCGCGACATGCTTGGCCGCGCCGGCAAGACGGCCTGATATCCAGCCGGGGGACGCGGTGACCTCACCTGCGGTCAATCCTCTGGATGAAGAAATCGGCAGGCTGAAGGAATTCGTCAGCCTGCTGCAACGCGAGCAGGATCTGCTCAAGAAGGGCGATACCGAGGCCCTGCTGCCCCTGATCGACACCAAGACGCAACTGGCCGACCGTCTGGCGGCCTTGGCCCGTGCACGCGAAGCACATCTGGCCCGGCAGGGTTTTCCGGCCGGGCGTCCCGGCATGGAAGACTGGCTGCAGCGCCACGGCAATGCCGCGCAACGCCAGTCCTGGCAGGCCCTGCTCGAACTGGCGCGTGAAGCCCGCGACCTCAACGAACTCAACGGCAGGCTGATCGGCCTGCACATGCAGCACAACCAGCAGGCGTTCACGGCCCTCATGAATGCGACGAACCGGGCGATGACCTACGGCCCGGACGGCCAGCAACAGGCCGGGCTGGGCGGCCGCATCCTCGGCACCGCCTGAAGCAGGGCCCACCCCGTAATCGCTGCCATGCAGCGATCTCCCCTCAAGGGGCCAAGAAACACTCGGGACGGCCCTTCGTGTTTCTTGTACCTTACTCAGGCAGCGGCACTTCCTTGACCTGATCCGGGGTACGCGACTCCATGGTGATCGCCACGCGGCGATTGCGCTGGCGGCCTTCGATCGTGGCATTGTCCGCCACCGGCCGCTGTTCGGCGTAGCCGGTCGCCGTCATGCGACGCGGATCGACACCGGTATCGATGAACAGGCGCACGACGCTGGCAGCCCGGGCACCCGACAACTCCCAGTTGGACGGGAACAAGGGCGTGTTGATGGGCTCGTTGTCGGTATGGCCCTCGACGACCAGCGGAAAATCGGTCGTGGCAAGGATCTGGCCGACCGCAGTCAGCGCCCGGATCGCCGGGATCTGCAGGCGCGCCTCGCCCGAATCGAACAGCACGCTGGCATTGATCTCGACGGTGATGCCCAGCGCGCCCTCGGTGACGCGGACCTGCCCCTGCTGGACCAGCGGCGCAAGCGCATCGGTGATTTCCTTGGCCTTCTTGCGCAACAGTTCGCGATTCTGCTCGCGCTGCACGTCGGTCTTCAGGACGCTCGGCTGGGGCTTCTTGAACGGGATCGTCACCGGCATCGGCGCATTGGGATTGACCTGCATCATCGCGCCCGAGGTATTGCCGGGAATGTTGCGGAAGGCCGAGGAAATCGAGTCGGACAGCACGCGATACTTGCCCTCGTTCACCGAGGAGATCGCATACATCACGACGAAGAAGGCAAACAGCAGGGTGATGAAGTCGGCGTAGGAAACAAGCCAGCGCTCGTGGTTCTCGTGTTCCTCTTCCCCCTTGCGTCGCCGGCCCATCGAGCGCGCCTTGCCTAAACGACGTAGCCCTGCATGCGCGACTCGATAATCCGCGGATTATCGCCGTTCGCGATGCCGACCAGACCATCGACGAACATCTCGCGCTGCGCGACCAGCCGGGCGATATTGGCCAGCAGCTTCTTCGCCACCGGCAGGAAGATCAGGTTGGCCGCGCCGACGCCGTAGATGGTGGCGACGAAGGCGACGGCGATGCCGGCACCGAGCTTGGAAGGATCGGAAAGGTTTTCCATGACGTGGATCAGGCCCATCACCGCGCCGAGAATGCCGATGGTCGGCGAATAGCCGCCGGCGGACTCCCAGATCTTGGCCGAGAGCTTCATCTGCTCCTCCCAGGCGCCGATCTCGACTTCGAGGACTTCGCGCAGGCGTTCCGGTTCGGCGCCATCGACGAGCAGTTGCAGCCCCTTGCGCATGAAGGGATCGGGAACGGAGGGAATCTGCGCCTCCAGGGCGAGCAGGCCCTCCTTGCGGGCCACGTGACTCCAGCTCGCGATCTGCTCGATCAGCTGACCGGCTTCGACGGCGGGCGGCAGGAAGACCCAGCGGATCATCCTCACGCCCTGCGTGAATACCGGCAGGGGGCTTTGCAGCATCACGGCACCCAGCGTGCCGCCAATGACGATGAGGAAGGCGGTCGGCTGGATCAGCGAGCCGATGTGGCCGCCCTCGAGCACCTGGCCGACGAGGATGGCGGCAATGCCGAGAATCAGGCCGGCGATACTGATCTTGTCCATCCGTCAGTTCCCCGGCGCCGGGACGGCCTGCTGCGACTTCGGCTTGCGTCCACGACGCTTGGCCGGCGCCTTGACGCGATCTTCGTCACCCAGCACGGCGACGCGCAGGCGAGCGATCGCCTGGCTGTGCAGCTGGCAGATGCGGGACTCGGTCACGCCCATCACCTCGCCGATCTCGCGCAGGTTCAGGTCCTGCTCGTAGTAGAGCGCCATCATCAGCTTCTCGCGCTCGGGCAGATTGCCGATCGCCGTGACCAGCGCGCCGCGCAGGTCGCTTTCCTCCAGGATCGCCAGCGGGTCGAGCGAGACGCCGGCGGGATGGTGATCGAGAAAATCCTCGTCGTCGCCCGCCAGATCCTCGAGATAGATCAGCTGGTGGCCGCGCGCATCCTGCAGCAGCTTCTGGTAGTCGGCCAGCGGCATGTCCAGCGCCGCGGCGAGTTCGCCTTCGCTGGGCTGCCGGCCCTGCTCGTGCTCCAGCTTCTGGATGACCGTCTCGACACGACGCATCTCCTTGCGGATGCCCCGCGGCAGCCAGTCGTTCTCGCGCAGGCCGTCGAGCATCGCACCGCGCACCCGCTGCACCGCATAGGTCTCGAACTGGGCGCCCAATCCCTCCTCGAAGCGTCCCAGCGCATCCAGCAGGCCGAGCATGCCGTTCTGCACCAGGTCATCCACCAGCACGCTGGCCGGCAGCTTCGCCATCAGGTGATAGGCGATGCGCTTGACCAGCGGGGCGTATTGATTGACGAGTCGCTCCTTCTCGAGCGTCCCCTGGGCGGTATACATCGTCGGTTGCGTCGGACTCAAGTGGGCGCGTGGCAGGGCGTATGGGGCACGTTGTTCGGCGGCGCATCGTACGGGAGTGATGCCCGGAAACTATAGCACCGAATCATGCCGGCCAGCCCCGCGCGGGCGCGCTGCCGCGGTCTCCGCCGCCCCGGCCGCCAAAGCCGATGTCATGCCGAGATACTCCAGCCTCACGCCGAGATATTCGTGGGCCACGCGCCGCATGTTGTCGAACAGCGCCGCCGCCTCCTCGGCCGAACGCGCATGCGTGATCGCGATGCGGAAACAGCCGCTGCCCTCCTCGCTGACAATGCGCTTGATGAGCGCATAGGCATCGATGACGTCCGCCTCGCGCGCCGCCACCGCCAGCGTCACGGCCGGTGCGCCGAACAGGCGCCGCAGTCCTGCGGCCTGATCGCCATCGTGCATGTCGTGCATGATTCCGCCCGGCCGGTGCTCAGACCGGCACGGCCCCGCGCGCGGCGCTCGCCGCGGGCATCACCAGGCCGACCTCCTCCTCCTTGAGGCGATGCACGGAAGTCTCGGCCGGCTGCTTGAAGGCGCGGTGCAGCAGATAGCTGCGATTCGGCAGGTGCAGGTCCTCGGGCACGCGCTGGCCGTTCGCGACATAGGCCAGCAGCAGGCCATTGCGCACCACGGCATCGAGGGCCGGTGCCAGCGAGGCCGTCTCGTCGACTTTGGACAGGATGCAGCCGGCCAGGTCTTCTCCGGCATAGTTGCGGATCACGTCGTCGAGCGTATCGCCGCGGCTGGTCGCGTTGAGCAGGAGCAGTCGCCGCACCTCGCCGGCACGCATCAACATCGCGGCCTGCTCGGCGACCATGCGGTCGCGCTGGCTCATGCCGACGGTGTCGATCAGCACCATGTGCTTGCCGCGCAGGTCGGCCAGCGTGCGCCGCAAATCCTCGCCGTCGCGCACCACATGCACGGGCACGCCGAGGATGCGGCCGTAGATGCGCAGCTGCTCGTGCGCGCCGATCCGGTAGCCGTCGGTGGTCAGCAGGGCGAGCTTGTCGGCGCCATAGCGCACCACGCAGCGGGCCGCCAGCTTGGCGGTCGTGGTCGTCTTGCCCACGCCGGTGGGGCCGACCAGCGCGAACACGCCGCCGCGCTCGATCAGGTCGTTCTCGCTCGTCAGCGTGCGCAGCCGGCGATTGACGGCACCGGTCAGCCACTTGCGGCCGGCCTGCATGTCGAGATCCTCGGGCATGTCCTCGACGAGCCGACGGGCCAGCAGGCCGGAAAAGCCGGCCTCGAGCATCTCGCCGAGCAACTGGGCCTTGGCCGGCGCGTGGCGCGTCATGTCGCTCCACGCGAAACCGGCGAGCTGGCGCTCCAGCAGTCCCTTGATGCTCTGCATCTCGGTCATCAGCTGCCGGACCTGGGCACTGCTGTCGAAACCGCCCGACATGCCGGCGAGACCGATCTCCTGGCCGGCCTGCTCCAGCGCGGCAGCGACCGGCGCCTGCTCACGGGGTGCAACTACGGGGCTGGTCTTGGGCGGCAGCGGACGCGGCCGGACGCGCTCTTCGGTCCGCGCAGCGGGGACAGCCGCAGGGGCGGCTTCGGTGCGTGGCGGCTGCCAGGGCTGGAAAGGCGAGGGTGCGCGGGCCTTGGCCGACAGGGATACGGCATAGTCGCTCTCGTCCTCGGCAAAAGTCGGCGCCGGCGGGACGGCGGCTTTCTGCGCGAGTGCGGACACGGGAGCCGGCTGCGCCTGCGGTGCGGAGGCCAGGGCCGCCGGGGCTGCACCGCCCCCCTGCAGTGCCTCGAGGCTGTCGGCCGACATCGCCATGATCTCGACGCCACCGGGAACCGGCTTGTTGGAGATCACGATCGCCTCCGGACCGAGCGCCGCCTTCACCTTGCGCAGCGCCTCGCGAGCACTTTCACCGAAGAATCGTTTTACCGTCATGTCATCGCCCTCTCTTGTCGTGCGTCATCAACGCTTGGCGCCGATGATTGCCGTCACCTTGATGGTCTTCGTTTCCGGAATTTCGCTGTTCGCCAGCACCTTCAGATTCGTCCATGCGCGCCGCAGGAAGCGCGACAGCAGCCAGCGCAACTGTCCCGGCACGAGCAGCACCGGCGGCAGGCCGAGATCTTCCTGCCGCTTCGCGGCCGCTGCCGTTTCGTTGAGCAGCGTGTCGGCCAACCCGGGCTCGATGCCCGACCCGTCCGCGCCCGATCCCTGCAGCGCCTGCGTGAGCAGCCGCTCGAGGCCCGGTTCGAGCGCCATCACCTGCAGGTCCTGGCCGGCCGGGTAGATCTGCTGGACGATCGCGCGGCCGAGCGCGATGCGCACCAGCGCGGTCAGTTCGGTCGGATCCTGGGTGCGCACGGCGTTCTCTGCCAGCGTCTCGATGATGCTGCGCATGTCGCGGATATTGACGCCCTCTTCCAGCAGGTTCTGCAGCACGCGCTGGACGGTCGAGAGCGGCAGCGTCTTCGGCACCAGCTCCTCGATGAGCTTGGGAGCATCCTTGGCCAGATGGTCGAGCAGCGCCTGCGTTTCCTGGCGGCCGAGCAGTTCGGCGGCATGGGAAAGAATCAGGTGGTTGAGGTGGGTGGCGATCACCGTGCCGGCATCGACCACCGTATAGCCCATCACGTGCGCCTGGTCGCGCATGCCCGCCTCGATCCACACTGCCGGCAGGCCGAAGGCCGGGTCCTTCGTCGTGTTGCCGGGCAGCGGACCGCTGACGCGGCCGGGGTTGATCGCGAGGAACATGCCCGGCCAGGCTTCGCCGGCACCGACCTCGACGCCCTTGAGCGTGATGCGGTAGCCGTTCGGCTTCAGTTCGAGGTTGTCGCGGATATGGACCGGCGCCGAGAGGAAGCCGACCTCCTGCGCGAACTTCTTGCGCAGGCCGCGGATGCGCCGCAGCAGTTCGCCGTCCTGGCCGCGATCGACGAGCGGGATCAGCCGATAACCCACCTCGAGGCCGAGCACGTCGACCGGCGCGACATCGGCCCAGCTCGCCTCGGCTGCCTCTTCCGGCGGCGCCGGCATCTCGACGGGCGCTTCCTGCGCGACCGCTTCCTCCGCCTGCGCCTTGCGCATGTTCCACCAGGCGAGCCACCCGAGTCCCGCCGCCAGCAGCAGGAACACGAAGTGCGGCATGCCGGGAATCACGCCCAGAATGCCGAGGATGCCGCCCGCAAGCCCCAGCACCACCGGATTGCCGAACAGCTGGGCGGTAAACGAGGTGGTCAGGTCCCGCTCGTCATTGACGCGCGAGACCACCATGCCGGCCGCCACGGAAATGACCAGCGCCGGAATCTGCGCCACCAGGCCGTCGCCGATGGTCAGCAGGGTATAGACCTTGGCCGCCTGGCCGGCGCCCATGTCGTGCTGGAGCATGCCGACGATCAGGCCGCCGATGATGTTGATGAGCAGGATCAGGATGCCGGCGATGGCGTCGCCGCGCACGAACTTCGAGGCACCGTCCATGGAACCGAAGAAGTCGGCTTCCTGCGAGATTTCCTTGCGGCGGCGGCGCGCCTCGTCCTCGCCGATCAGGCCGGCGTTGAGGTCGGCGTCGATGGCCATCTGCTTGCCGGGCATCGCGTCCAGCGTGAAGCGCGCCGACACCTCGGCGATGCGGCCCGCGCCCTTGGTGATGACGACGAAGTTGATGATCGTCAGGATGATGAAGACGATGATGCCGACCGCGTAGTTGCCGCCGACGAGGAAGTGGCCGAAGGCCTCGATCACCTTGCCGGCGGCGTCCGGCCCGCTGTGGCCCTCGAGCAGCACGATCCGCGTCGAGGCGACGTTGAGCGAGAGGCGCAGCAGGGTCGTCACCAGCAGCACGGTGGGGAACACCGAGAAGTCGAGCGGCTTGAGCGTGTACAGCGCCACCAGCATCACCATGATCGACAGGGCGATGTTGAAGGTGAAAAACAGGTCGAGCATGATGGGCGGCAGCGGCAGCACCATCATCGAGAGGATCAGGATGATGAGGATCGGCGCCGCCAGCGCCTTGAGATTCTCCGGCCGCGCCAGCACGCGCCAGTCGAGCGCCTGGGTCGCCGCCATCAGTCAACCACCCCCGGATCGAGCCCGTCGGGCACGGCCACCGCCAGCGGCGGTGTCGGCGGCAGCAGGCCGGGCGCGGCCTGGCGCATGAACTGGTCGAGCTGGTAGACGTAAGCCATCACTTCGGCCACTGCCGTGTAAAGCGCTGTCGGCACCGCCTCGCCGACCTCGACATGCTTGTGCAGCGCACGCGCCAGCGGCGGCAGCTCGATGACCGGAACCTCGTGCTCGGACGCCAGTTCGCGGATCTTCTGCGCCACGAGGTTCATGCCCTTCGCGACCACCTGCGGCGCCCCCATCTTCTCGCTGTCGTACTTGAGGGCGACGGCGAAGTGCGTCGGGTTGGTCACCACCACGTCGGCCTTCGGCACCTCGGACATCATGCGGCGGCGGGCGATCTCGCGCTGCTGGCTGCGGATGCGCGCCTTGAGCTGCGGGTCGCCTTCCAGTTCCTTGTATTCCTGCCGCAACTCTTCCTTGGTCATCTTCAGGCCGGCGTAGTAGCGCCAGAGCTGGAAGGGCACGTCGATCAGCGCGATCACCGCCAGGCCGGCAACGAAGCCGATGAAGGCGTACAAAATCATCCGGCCGAAGGCCGGCAGCGCCGTCTCGAGCGGCTGCGACAGCAGGGCGAACAGGTTGTCCCGCTCGTTGGCGACCACCCAGAAGACGATGCCGCCCAGCAGCAGGGTCTTGAGGATGCCCTTCACCATCTCGGCAATGCTCTGCCAGGAGATCATGCGCTTGACGCCCTTGAGCGGGTCGAGGCGATCGAACTTCAGGGCCAGCGCCTTCGGCGAAAAGAGGATGCCGCCCGTCAGCAGGATCGGCGCCAGCAGGGCCGCCACCAGGGTGACGATGAAGAAGGGTGCCAGCGTGGCAATGGCTTCATTGCCGAGGGACAGCAGGTTCATGCCGATCGCGTTGGTATCGAAGGCTTCCTGGCGATCCAGCGTCAGCCCCGAGCGCATCACGTTCTCTCCATGCCGCACGAACCAGCCCGACAGCCCCCACAGTCCGCCTGCCCCACCCGCCATCACGAGGAAAGCCGTCAGCTCCCGCGACTGCGGGACCTGCCCCTCTTCGCGCGCCTGTTCCAGACGTCGCGACGATGGCGCTTCGGTCTTTTCGAGGTCGCTGTCTTCAGCCATGGGGGACTCTTCCACTCATGGCGGCAATTATTGCCGGCGGGGTCGACGAGGAACCGGGGAATAAGGGGGGATAGTGCGGTTATTCCTCGCCGCGCATTCTGGCCGCCGTCCCCATGTCGTCGGCGTGCCGGCTGGCGCCGTCCTGCCGGCGCCGACTTCTAGCAGCGGTAGGGCGGCTGGGCGCCCGGGTCGCCGGACGGATCGCGACAGTTGCCGAGCCGCACCCAGACCTTGCGCTCGACCGCGTAGGCCGTACCGGCGGCGATGCTCGCCGTGGCGCCGACGTCGTAGATGCGGACATTGAGTCCATTGACGGTGTGATCGGTCGAGTTGCATTCGATCGCCACGCTGAAGCCGTCGAGATCACTGCCGGCGAAGGCACCGGCCGGGAAGGCGCCGATGCTGGCGCAGGTGGTGAAACTGGCGAAATTCGGGGTTGCGAAGCCGGCATTGCGCGGGTCGAGCAGTCTGTAGGCGGCATAGTCGATCCCGGCCCGTGCCGCCTGGTAGGCGCGCATGCCCTGCACGTCCAGCGCCGCCCCGGCATGCTGACCGGTGGTCAGGGTCAGGATGGCGGCGCCGAGCGCCGTCAGCACCACCAGGATGAAGATGGCGCTGACGAGGGCAAACCCTCGAGCGCAGGCATGACGGGCTGGCCGGCGGGATTCAGGGCGCGTTGTCGACATGCGCCTCCCCCATCAGGGTCACGGTTTCTCCGCTGTCCGTCAGCGACAGAGCCAGGGTCAGCAGCCCGAATCGCGCCGACACGCCGGCGACGTAATCGAGATCGAAGGCCGTGCAATCGACGTTATCCGCCAGCACGGTGATGCTCGCGGCAGTGGACAACGGCGCCGCAGCGATGTTCGTCGGCTGCGCCGCCTGCCGCGCATAGCCGCCGTAACGCTTCAGCTGGCGCGCGGTCGCATCGCAGGCGTAGGTAACGGGCGAAGCCGGGATCACGTAGAAACGTCCGCTCGGCGAACCGCCCGGCGGCAGGAAGGTCGTCGTGGCGAAGCTGAACGTATCCTCGCCCGCCGCGGTCGCGGGGGCCGGCGCCGCCAGCGTGGCGACGCCATGCCCGCAATAGATGCTGTAGATCCCGCTGGCCGGACTGCAGTCGTTGCCGCTGTTGTTGTACTGGTTGTAGATCGCCAGCTGGTCGGACCCGAGCGTGACGGCCACCGCCTGGCCGCTGGCGCCCGGCGCGACGAGGCTGCCGATCGAGACCAGGCTGCTGCAGCCCGGCGCGGCGAAGCAGGCATCGTCGTGACGATACATGCCACCGCTCCGGAGCGGAATGAATTCGAGCACATCGCCACTGACGCGGACCGAGTTCGGCAACGCAAGGCGCACGTCGCGCAGAATGCGTCGCAGGGCGGTATCGGCGGCATCGCTCAGCGCGGCGCGACGGCGCGTGTCCACATAACCCTCGACCGGCGCACGGATGAAGACGGCCACCATGCCGGCGATCACGCCGGTGATGACGATCACCATGATCGCCTCGATGAGGGTGAAGCCGCCCTGCCCCGCTGTCCGTATCGTTCGCATGGCGCCCATGTACTTATCCCCCGGCGTTCGGCGAATGCCGGAGACGGTAGCCGGTCAGCGTCACGCTTTCGCCACCCCGCGTCACCGTCACGGCGATGCGCAGGGCATCGCCGGACGTGACGCCGAAAGCCGCACCGGCATCGGCGATCGCGATCGAGGCATCGTAGCCGGTCAGTACCGGATTGTTCAGGGCGTTGGTGATCGTGCCCGTCATGCCCAGGCCGTGGTAGTCGCTGACGTTGTCGAACACCAGCGTCGCCCCCGTGCCGTAGCGCACCTCCCCTTCGGGGCCGAGCGCCGTGTCTTCGGACGTCGTCGCGCAGCCGCCCGCCCCGACGGCCGGGCTGGTCGCGGTGGCGACGTTGGCATCGTTCGGGTCGCAGAAGGTGAACGGCTGCAGGATCACTTCCTCCAGCAGCGACTCGGCGGCCGCCAGCATCTGCTTGCGCACCAGCGGGTCGGCGCTGGCCCGCGTCGCCGTGTTGAAGACCGCCAGCGAGCCGGCCAGCGCGACGCCGACGATGACGATGAACAGGATCAGCTCGATGAGCGTGAGGCCGCCCTGGCAAGAACGGTGACGGTGGCGACAGTCAATGCACATAGCCGGTTTCCGCCTCGACGGTGATGGTGCCGGCCCCGCTCACGGCGAATGTGATGGTCGTCGCAGTACGGCCAAGGGGATCGAATACCACCGTGGCATCGGGCGTCAGCGTCACGCCGCCCGGCGGGTCGAGCTGGTTGTCGTTTTCCCCCGGCAGCGTCAGGGATCGATCGAAGGTCTGTGCTGCCGGGCCCTCGGGAATGCCGCTGGCGATGCCTGCGGTGAGCGTGCTGCCGGACACGACCACCCGGGCATAGCGCCGTTGCGCCACCGCCGACTTCCGGGCGAACTCGAGCGCCGTCCGGACGCGGTCGCGGAAGCCGATCTCGTCATAGCCGCGCAGCAGATCCATGCGCGGCAGCACGGCGATGGCGAGAATGCCGATGACGACCATCGTCACCACCAGCTCGATCATCGTGAAGCCGCACCGGCATCGCCGTCCCGCCGGCGCCGACTTTCCGCGCATGTCCGGACGACCGTTCACTCAATAGGCCTCGCGCTGGTAGATGAAGGCGCGGTTCGGCTTGTAGAGGCCGAACCGCGCCGTCCCGCGCGGATTGTCGAAGCCGCCGCCGTCGTAGTCGAAATAGCGCAGGTAGTCGGGAATCACCAGCGACACCACCACGCTGCCGGACGCATTCGGCGCGGACAGCACGATGCTGCCGCGCCCGTAGGCCCAGCTGGTGCCCAGCGACGGGGTCGTCGTCAGGCCGGCCGGATTGCTCGCCAGGCTCGGGCTGCCCAGCACCGAACAGCCATCGTCGTTATTGACCACCCAGTGGGTGCCGTTCCAGTACTCGGCACGGACGGGCATCACGAGCGCGAGCTTTTCGGAACCGTAGGCGTTTTCGAGGAACAGGCGGCCATGACGCAGTTTCGTCGTTCCCGCGAGCTGTCGCTCATTGCCGCCACTCGCGTCGGCATCGAGGTTCAACGCCCCCGGCTGGAGCGTCACGCCGTCGGCATCCTGGGGCAGGGCGCCGAACTGCAGGGTGTCGTAGGGCCCCCACGTCGCATCCGGGGTGGTCGTGGCCGGACGGCTGAAGAGAAGGTCGGCCAGCAGCGTTGCCGTGCCGTTCGTCCAGTTTCCGGAAGGCGTCCCGCTGACGGACAGCCGGCTGTTCAGGGGGGTCGTGCCCTGTACCGCCCCCATGCCGAGCGACGAGTTGGCACCCAGCGTCAGCCAGTTGGCCGTCGCGGGATCGAGGCGGGAAAAACCGAGCGCGCTGTCATAGTTGATCGTCGTCCCGCCCCCCTCTTTTTCCGCGACAAGGCCGAGGCTGATGCGCAGTGGCTCGCCCATGTAGGTGAAAGTCGCCGCCGGGATGCAGGACGCTCCCTGCCGGTTCGCCAGGCTCGGCGTCAGGACGAAATGATGCGGCTTGAAGCGTCCGACCACGCCGGCATTGGCGGACAGGGTGAGGCCGCTGTTCAGATAGTTGCTCGCGGTCGCCAGCAGCGTGAAGCTGCCGACCTCGGAATACTGCAGCGTCGTCGCCGTCGCCGCGCCACTGCCGTAGCTGCCCTGCGCGATGCTGCCGTTGGCGAGCCCGCCGAGGGCCCCTCCCGCTGGTGTGTAACCTGCGCTGTCCGGTGCAAGCGTCGTCGCCCAGGCGAAATGCGCCGCAGCGGCATTGTCGGCCAGCGCGGCATTGAGCGCCGCTCCGGTCAGGTCGGGCGTGCCATCGTTGTTGGCGTCGTCCGCCGCCTGCCACAGCACGCCACGCACGGTCGCGCTGAAGTTGCTGCCTGCCGACGTGAATACAGTGCCACCGGCGGCGCTGGCGCCCGGGTTGCCCGCGACTGTCGCCTGCAGGGCGAAGGGCCGTGCCGTCAGCGTCGCACTGCTGCCGGCGATATCGACAGCATTCGAGAAGCTACGGGTATCGTCCTCGAAGTTGAGCACATACTTGCCGACGTCGCTTGTCGCCAGGTTGAAGGTGGCCACACCATTCGTGAAACCGAGTGCGAGGTTGTATGTCGCCTGGCCGCCCGGATCGGCCGCCGGCAGGGAGACGGCACCGATCGACGGCGCGGTCGCCCCGGCCGGATGGCTCGCGTCCGGCGTATACCAGGCATCGAGATTGTGGCTGCCGGTATAGCTCGCCTCGATGCCGCACAAACCGGTCGTCGGATCCTTCTTCCAGAACGCCACCTGCATTGCATGATTGCGGCCGGCGACGACCGTCGTGCCGAGCGCATCGGTCGGCGTGACGACGAAGGCATTGTCGCGGAACTGCACGGTGCCCGAGGTGCCGCTCGCCGATGTCGCGGTGTCGGTGGCCGTGACCGTCAGGTTTTCCGCAACGCCGCTGACGAGATGGAACTGCGCATCGCCGTTGTCGCTGGCGACGAATGTGTATTGATTGCCAACCAGCGTGCCATCGGCCTGGCCCGTCACCTTGGTCCATGTACCGCGCCCCGTGCTGGTCGCGAGCGTGATCGTCCCGGTGTAGGAAGTCACCGTGTTGCCGGTGCCTCCCGCACCATCCTTCGCGGTCACTGTCACGACCGGTGCTGCCGGCGCTCCCCCGGCCGTACCGCAAGTACTGGCCGCAGCCGGTGCGCTGACCAGGAAACTGGCCGGCCCCAAGGGCAGGATCGGCTGGGTGGTGCAAACCGACAGGTTATCGATCTCATGGATGTTGTTCGATCCTCCCGTCGAGCCGGTATACGAGAGCAGCCAGTTCGTCGGGACCACCGCCTGTCCGCTCTTTGTCTTGGCATCGTATTGCGGGACGATGGTCGAAAATCCGCTGCCCGTATTTCGTTCCACCTTGACGTAGGCATGAACGCCATCGGAATGATCCACCGTCACGCGATAGCGATGCCCGGGGCCCGCCGTCGCGCCGGCCTGATCGACGCCAGGAGTCAGCGCACCGCTTTCCGCATGGATCAGGTAGCCGCTGGTCCCTGACCCGGAGCCGCGCACCGATACCGAATCGGGGACGGTACCGGTCGGCGATCCGCCGTCGCCGCGGCACTCCTCATCGTTGCGGAAGTTGCCGTACTCATCGATGCCGACGCCCAGCCAGCCGCCGGCAAAACCGTTGGTGCCGCATCGCTGGGCATACCCCAGCGAACCGCCATAGGCGCCTGCCTGCGGCGTCACCGACGCATCGGAGAAGGTCAGCGCGATGCCGTCCGCCCCGCTGCCGTTGTAGGCGAAATAGTCGAACTCGACGACGATCTTGTTGCCGGCCCCCGGAAACAGGCGCTGCAGGTGCGCGGCGGTCGCGACATTGTTCGTCGCATCGGTGAGCCTCAGGCGATTGCTGTAGATCTTCGGCTGGCCGAAAGTGCCACTGCTGCTTGAGGTCGTCCAATCGCTGCCTGGGCTTGAACCATTGACTCCGGTAAAACTGGCGGTGAAGCAGCTCAAACACGGGTTCGGCCGTGCCGAGCCGTCCGCGTTGTTTCCGGCAAGCTCGTTGGTGTAGATCGCCGCGATCTCGCTGACGAGGAGGGCTCGCCCGTAAATCTTGAATTCGTCGAGGGGGGTGCCGAAGCTTTGCCCGTTGCTCGTGCCTGCATCGTCGTACGAGGTTCCGAGATACTGGAATGTCCCCGAGTTCTTCCTGCCGACCTGATCCCGGTAGGTGCCGTCGATGTACAGCGAGGTGGAAGTCCCTGAACCTACCAGCGCCATGTGGTGCCATCCGTCGGCCAGCGTATTGAAGCGGAACGTGCCATTCGATGTTCCACCGCCGGCACCCGTCGTGTAGACACCCCATCGATAACCGTTATTGCGGTCGAGGAATGCAAAATCGCCGCCCCCGCTGACCGACCCGATGTTGTAGTAGCGGCTGCTGTGCGTCGTGCTGTCGGCGAACGGCGTCTTGAACCAGACGCTGATTGTCCAGTCGCCGGTCATCGCAGGACCGGCCGGTACATTCACATAGCGACTGGATGCCGAAAAATCGGCATTGTTCAGGACCTGTCCCGCCGGGGCATTCTGCAATCCGCCCATCGGCGTTCCCGCGTAGGCGCCTGCGGAATCGGCCACTTCACCGGCAGCACCCGTATATTGGGAACACTCGTCGAAGCGGTATTCGGCCAGCGGGGTCGGTGACGACGGAACCGTGCCGAAGCAGACGTCGTCGACGTGCCACTGGTCGTAATCGTTGCTGGCATTGCCGCTGCCGCGCAACTGCGTGAAGCGCAGCCGGAAATTCGCATGCTTCGCATCTGCGGGCAACGCCGTGCTGTGCTGACCGAACGGCGTGGAAACACCGGGCCCGACGATCGTCGCCAGGCTGGTCCAAACGCCGCCGCTGTTGTAGTACTCGACAACGAGGTCATCCCCTGCCTCCGGAAAATCAGGGCTGGAAGGATCCAGGCCGGCGCCGACCCAGAACGAGAGCGTTCCCGAAGCCGAACTCATGTCGACGGCATTGCTCGTGACCCGTACCCAGTCACGGCTCATGCGCAGGGACTGGGCACCGGCATGCTTGACGGCCGTATCGATTACCGCCGTCCCGTAATCCGGGTCTGTGCCCCCGGTATTGTCCACGGTCCAGTTGCCGAGACCGGACTCGAATCCATCGCAGAGCTGGGTTCCGCCGGATACGCTGTACGTCAGGACGACACGTCCCGCACCGCCACCGCCACCTCGCTGGTTCGCACCGCTTTCTGCACAGGCACCACCACCGCCACCCCCCAACGAATTTCCATCATAGCCCGAGCCACTGCTCGTGCGTCCTGCGCCGCCATCCCCTCCCCCGGTGGCGGTGCCGGTTCCTGCCGTGAGTCCGGAGGCATTGCCGCCGGCGCCACTGCTGCCGGCACCGCCGCCCCCGGCACCGCCCCCGTTGCAGGAATTGTTGTCGGCATTGCCTGCGGACCCACTTCCACCCGCATAAACCAGATCGCCCACCCCTCCGGTGGTTGTCCCGCTACCCGCAGAACCATCGCCTCCCTGCGAGCTTGCGATACCGCCACCCGCCCCACCCTTCGCCACGATGGTAGCTCCGCCGAAACCGGAATCTCCACCCGGGCCACCGGAAGTCGATGTGCTTGATGTGCCGCCAGCCCCGACAACAATCGCATAATTATTGCCTGGTACCACGGTGACGGACTTTCTTGCATACTGGCCGCCAGCACCCCCGCCGCCATTAGAGGCATTCCCCGTGGCGGCACCGCCGCCGCCGCCGCCGCCCCAGGCTTCGACGAGTACGGATGTAACGCCGGCCGGCGCGGTCCATGTCGCCGAACCGTCGAATGACTCCGTAGTCTGCGCCTGTCCGCCTTCGGCGAACAGCAGGCAGAGCATGGCGATGATGCCTGCTGGGAGACCGAATTTCTTGCCGGCGAGGAGCGCTTTCATTGCGGATTCATCCTGACAGCAAAGTCGGCGCCGGCGGGACGGCGCCCGAACCCTACGCCGCTGCCTGATCGACCGGAATGAATGCCGAGCGCGGGACGCCGCGGTGCTCGCCGAGATCGGCGAGCAGTTCCTTCATGTCGAGGATGAGAACGATCTGGCCGTTGGATAACGTGGTGACGCCAGCCACACCCTTCGGGCGGAAGTCCTCGAGCGACTTGATCACCGCGTCCTCGCGACCCATGAAGCCGTCGATGGCGAGGATGAAGGTCTGCTCGGATGTCTGCATCAGGACGCCGTATTCCGGCACTTTCTCGGGCGACCAGCCGAGCAGGTGGCTGATCGGGTAGAGCGGCATGACTTCGCCGCGCACGACCATCGTCGCCCGGCCGCCGACTTCCTGCACCTGGTCGATGTCGATCGGCAGGATCTCGCGCACCATCGACAGCGGCACGGCGAAGGGCTGTTCGCCGAGCAGCACCAGCAGCACGGGGAGGATGGCGAGGGTCAGCGGCAGGGAAATGATGAAGGTCGTGCCCTTGCCCACCTGCGACTTGATCTCGATGCTGCCGTTGAGCTTCTGGATGTTGGTCTTCACCACGTCCATGCCGACGCCGCGGCCGGACACGTCGGAGGCGACATCCTTGGTCGAGAAGCCGGGCAGGAACACCAGGTTGAGGCTCTGGCGTTCGTCCATCGTGTTGGCTTCCTCGTCGGTGATGAGGCCCTTTTCGAGCGCCTTGGCGCGCAGGCGCTCGGCGTTCATGCCCTTGCCGTCGTCGGCGACGATCAGCACGATGTGGTCGCCTTCCTGGCGTGCTTCGAGGCGCACCTGGGACTTCTCGGGCTTGCCGTTGGCGCGGCGCTCCTCCGGTCCCTCGACCCCGTGGTCGACGGCGTTGCGGATCAGGTGGATGATCGGATCGGACAGGTCCTCGATCATCGTCTTGTCGATCTCGGTCTCCTCGCCGACGAGCACCAGTTCGACATCCTTGCCGAGGTTGCGGGCGAGGTCGCGCGCGATGCGCGGATATTTCTGGAACAGGCGGCCGATCGGCTGCATGCGGGTCTTCATCACCGCGTTCTGCAGGTCGGACACCAGCAGGTCGAGCTGGCTGACGGCCTGGTCGAGCGCATGCAGGGTGTCCGTGTCGCTGCGGCCGTTGAGGATGTCGCTGCGCAGCGAGTTGAGGCGGTTCTTCGTCAGGCCGATCTCGCCGGAGAGGTTGAGTACCTGATCGAGGCGCGAGGTGTCGACGCGGATCGAGTTGTCGCGGGTCTTTTCGTCCGGGCGCCGGCCGCCGGTCGGGCCCTGGTAGCCGGGCTTGTCGGCAGCGCGCCGACCGATCGCATGCTGGATCACCTGCTCCGGCGTCTGGCCGGCCACTTGCGTGTGCATGCCAGCCTCGGCAGGACCGGAAGTCGGCGCTGGCAGGACGGCAGCCGGCGCTGCGGCGGCCGGTGCGCCGGCAACGGCGCCGAACAGCGCATCCCAGTCCGGGCCGGCGGCGGGAACGGCGGCGGCTGGAGCGACTGCCACCGGGACGGCAGGCGCTGCCGCGGGTGCCGGGGCGGCGACGGCCGGCACCACCAGTTCTCCGGCCAGCGCGGCCTTCAGGTTGGCGATCAGGCCCGCATCGGCAGGAGGGGGCTGGACGCCGCTTTCGAGGTGGCCGAACATGTCGCGCACCGTGGCGGTGGCGGCCATGATGCTGTCCATGATTTCCTTGGTCAGCCCCAGTTCGCCGTTGCGCAGCTTGTCGAACAGGTTCTCGGTAAGGTGGCAGAGCGTGACGAGTTCGGTGGCATTGAGGAAGCCGGCACCGCCCTTGATCGTGTGGAAGCCGCGGAAGATGTCGTTCAACAGGCCGTGGTCCTGCGGGTTCTTTTCCAGATCGACGAGCTTGTTGTCGACCCCCGACAGGAGATCGGTCGCTTCGATGAGGAAGTCCTGCAGCAGGTCTTCCATTCCGGCAAAGTCACTCATTGCTCTCTCCTAGAAGCCGAGGCTCTCCAGCAGGTCATCGACCTGCTCCTGACTCGTCACCACATCGCTGCGTCCGGCCGCATTGATCACCGGACCGTTCATGAGACCGCCGGCCTCGGCTTTTTTCTCTTCCGGCATGACTTCGATCAGCACCTGCAACAGCTGCGTCTCGATGCCCTGCACCATCTCGACGACCTTCTTGATCACCTGGCCGGTCAGGTCCTGGAAATCCTGGGCCAGCATGATCTCGGTCAGCTGCGCGTTGGTGATCTCGATCTTCGCCGGCGCGGCGGCGAAGAAGCTGCGCGTATCGGCGGCCAGGGCCTTGAATTCGTCGACGGACAACTGGTTGGCGAACATCCGGTCCCAGCGGCCGCCGAGGGCCTTCACCACCTGCGCCAGCTCGTCCTGCGCCGGCCGGGCGATATCCGTCGCGTTGAGGACGCGGGAAGCGGCCTGCTCCGTCATCTGGGCAATGTAGGCCAGCCGCTCCCGGGCATCGGGAATCTGGCGGGCGGTTTCCTCGAGCGCCCTGTCATAGCCGAGTTCGCGCAGGCTGTCATGCAGCTTGCGCGCCAGATGGCCGATGCGGTTGAACACGGCTTCCTGCGGGGAAGCCGGCTCTTCGGCGAGAGGGATGTCCATGATGGAGGCGCTGGCGTCCGCCACCTGCTCGGACACGCTGTCGAACAATGCCTGCAGGTCGTCGGAATCGCCGGATGTATCGGGCTCAGGGGCGGGAGGCGTCGCTGCGCTGCCCGTCGCGATACTGTCGAACAGCTCCTGCAGGTCCGCGGAGTCGCCCGATTCGTCGAATTTGATCGGCTTTACCATGCTACCAGCCCAGCTTCTCGAAGATCTTGGTCATTTTCTCGTTGAGCGTCGCCGCCGTGAAGGGCTTGACGATATAGCCCGACGCACCGGCCTGCGCCGCGGCGATGATGTTCTCCTTCTTCGCCTCGGCGGTGATCATCAGCACGGGCAGCGACTTGTGCGTGGCGTCGCCGCGGATCGTCTGCAGCAGCGTCAGGCCGTCCATGTTCGGCATGTTCCAGTCGGTGATGACGAAATCGAATCCGCCGCCCTGCAGCTTCTGCCACGCCACGGCGCCGTCTTCCGCCTCATCCACGTTGGTGAAGCCGAGTTCCTTCAGCAGGTTGCGGACGATGCGGCGCATCGTCGAAAAGTCATCGACGACGAGGAATTTGATTTTGCTGGGATCTGCAGGCATGAAGCGTTCTCCGGGTGAAACCAGTTACATGTGGATTGACGGTCAGTCGCGCTGCGACTTGAGCAGCAGGGGACGCATGGTATCGGCCAGCGCTTCGGCATCGAACTTGGCGACGTAGGCATCGACACCCACGCTCTTGCCCATCGAGCGGTTGGCCTCCGATGACAGCGAGGAGTGCATGACGACGGGAATGCCGTTGAAGCGCTTGTCGGACTTGATGTGCTTGGTCAGCACGTAGCCGTCCATCTCGGGCATTTCGGCGTCGACGAGGATCAGGTTGACCTCCTCCTTCAGGCTGCGGCCGGTCTGCTGCGCATGCGCCGCCATGCCGGACAGGCGCGTCCAGGCCTCGAGGCCGTTCTGCGCATGCTTGTGCTTGACGCCCATCTTCTCCAGCACCTCGGAGATCTTCTTGCGCGCCACGGCGGAATCGTCCACGAAGAAGATGTTGTAGTCGTCGTCGCCGCCCATCTTGTCGATCTGTCCGATCACGCCCTCGCCGAAGGTGTTGGCCATGATCTGCTCGACATCGACGATCGAGACGAGCTTGCCGTTGTCGAGCTCCGTGATCGCGGTGATATAGGCATGCGAGCCGCTGGTGACCGATTCCGGCGCGCGGACGCGATCCCACTCGACGCGGATGATGCGGTCGACCCCATGCACGAGAAAGCCCAGCGTGCGCTTGCTGTACTCCGTCACCATCATCGACTCGCCGAGACCGGTGGGCGCATCGGCCAGATGCATCACCTTGGACAGCGAGACGACGGGGATGACGTTGCCGCGCAGGCTGATCAGTCCCTCGACGCCATCGGGCATGTGGGGCGACTTCGTGATCGCCGGCGTCTTGCTGACCTCCCGCACCTTGAAGACGTTGATGCCGAAGGTTTCGTTGGTGCCGAGGTTGAACAACAGGATTTCCATGCGGTTCGAGCCCGCCAGCTTGGTGCGGGCATCCACACTGTCGATCAGCGAGGCGGGCAGCGGTACATTGGCTACGTTCATGGTCTCACCTTCAGGCCGCTTGGGCAGCCGTTGTCGCAGCATCCTGCTGCAACAGCAGTCGGCTCAGGGTTTCAGCCAGCCGTTGCGGCTCGAACTTGGGTACGTATTCGTCGACACCCACGGACCTGCCCAGCTGCTGGTTCGACATCGACGACAGGGAGGAGTGCATGATCACCGGCACGCCGGCGAAACGCGGATCGGACTTGATGTTCTTGGTCAGGATGTACCCATCCATCTCGGGCATCTCGACATCGGTGAGTACCAGCTGCACCAGTTCCCTGACCTCCCGGCCGCTGGCCTCGGCATAGCTGGCGATGCGCTGCAGCTCATCCCAGGCCTGCCGGCCATTCATCGCAGCGATGCCGCGGATGCCGAGCACGGACAGGGTACGCTCGATCTGCCCGCGGGCGACCGACGAGTCATCGGCATAGACGATCGCCAGTCCTTCCTTGCCGATCGGCTGGATGGCGGTGAATGCCATCTCGTCGTCGTATTTGGCGGTATCGGACAGGATGCGCTCGACATCGAGCATCATCACCAGGCGGCCGTCCTGCAGTTCGGTGACGGCAGTCACCAGGCCGCCGAGGTTGGCGGTCAGCATCTCGGGCGGCACGCGCATGCGTGCCCAGTCGAGGCGCAGGATGGTATCGACCGATTCGACGAGAAAGCCCTGCGTGTGGCCGTTGTATTCGGTCACGATCATGATGTCGCGCGGCGTCTCGGTCTGCATGCCGATGAAATCGGCCAGATCGACCACCGGCACGAGGATGCCGCGCAGGGACACCATGCCCTTGACGGCGGCCGGCATGTCGGGAGCGGCCGTGATCGGCGGCGTGCGCATGACTTCGCGCACCTTGAAGACGTTGATGCCGAACGTCTCCTCACGGCCGGTCCGCAGATCCTTGCCGAGCGAGAACAGCAGGATTTCCAGCTTGTTGGTGCCGGCAAGCCGGGTGCGCGCATCGATGTTCTTCAGTAGTTCCGACATTCGACCACCTTTCGGGCGGGGGAAATGTTGATCAGGATCCGCAGCCGGTAACCGCCATTCACGGCCGGCCCGGAGCTTGGAAAGGGAATATTACGCCATTCCTCATGTTCTGAAGCGTCGGACAGCCGTTTCGAGCCGGCCGGCGAGCGCCTCGAGCTGTTGTGCCCTGGAGACGACCTGGCCGACCGTCGCATCGAACGTGGAGGCCATCGCCGCGATGCGTTCGACGCTCGTGGAGATCTCCGCGCTCGCATGCGACTGGTCGCGCACCGCCGCATTGATGTGCCCCATGCCTTCGGTGGTCTCGGTGACCGTATGGTTGGTTTCTCCCAGCGTGATGGCCACCGTCTCGAGATACTCCTGCGAGGTGCCCAGGGCCGCCAGCCCGCGATCGAGCATCGATTCCACCCGGCTGGCCTGCTCCTCGAGGCTGCGCGTCACGCCGTCGATCGCACTGGCGGTATTCGCCGATTTTTCCGCCAGCTTGCGCACTTCGTCGGCCACCACCGCGAAGCCCCGGCCCTGCTCGCCGGCACGCGCCGCCTCGATGGCTGCGTTCAGGGCCAGCAGGTTGGTCTGGTCGGCGATGTCGCGCACTTCGCGCGTCATGCTGGTGATGGCCGATGCGCTATTCACGAACTCGCGCGCCGTGTCGGTCATTTCGCGCACCGAAGTTTCGGCGAGGGACAGTTCGCCGATCATCGAGGACAGGCTGACATTGCCTTCCTGGGTACGGACCAGGCTCGCCTCCGCCAGGCGATCCACCTCTGCCGTCTGGGCAGCGATGTGCTCGACGCCCGTTGACAGGCGCACCACCGCGCTCGCGACGTCCTGGACCGCCGCATTTTGTTCGGCAGTTCCCGCCTGCATGCCGGAAACGATTCCCTGAAAGCCCCCGGCCGTCTCGCGCAATTTTCCGGAGGCCTCGGACAACTCGCCCGTCATGTCGCGGAGGCTGCCGCGCATCGTCGCGATGGCAGCGAGGAGGCTATGGTCGTCGCCGGGCCGGAGATCGATCTCCGTGCCCAGGTCTCCGACGGATATCCGCTTGACCACATCCGCGGCGTACTGGGGTTCGCCGCCCAGCAGATTGAGGAGCAGGCGCGCCAGCTGGACGAAGGCCGCCAGTCCCGCGATCGAGGCGATCGCGATCACGACCACCATCCAGTTGCGCGTGCCCTCCGCCGTCGCCAGCAGGCCCGGATCGAGCCGGCCCGCCTGCTCGGCCAGCCGCAGGTACATCACGAAGGAGAAACCGTTGGCGACGACAGTGACCGCGGCGAGGATCGCCAGGACCACCAGCAGACGTTGGCGCAGGGACATGAGGATTCCTATTCTGTACGGTAGCCGATGCGAAAGCCGCCCCAATGGCGGCCCTTGACGTAGATCGGGGAGGAGATGTCGTGCATGATTTCACCGGTATCGCGGCGGTAGGTCTGCAGCAGGAAGGGGGCCTCGTGTTCGCCGCAGCGCTTGCCGACCGGGTCGGCGAAAATCCGCTTGGTCCGGTTGCCGATCATGTCGCGGCTCTCGTCGCCGGTCAGCGGCTGGGTGAAGCGTTTGTTGTGCGTGGGTACGTAGCCGTTCTTATCGCAGGCGATGGCATACGCCACCTCCTTGTAGCGATCGAGCAGCGGCTCCTGCACCGGCGGCAGCAGCTTGTCGGCCAGGCTGTCGTAGCGGGTATGGAACTTCTGCGGCTTGGTGTTCGGCATCGGGACGTAGTTCGTGTCGAAGACGTCGTCCAGCTTCAGTTCTCCGCGATCGATCGCGACCTCCAGCAGGCGGCCGATCTCGGCCGCCACGCCGGTCACGACCTCCGGCATGCGTGCATGCAGGGCCAGCGCCTCTTCACCGCGCCGGCCCAGCTTGAAGATGTTGCCGACCTCCTCGAGATTGCTCGCGAGATAGTCGAGCTGGCGCGCCTCTTCCAGCGTCAGGTTCGCCCCTTCGTTGTTGCGGTCGGCCAGGGCCATGATGTTGGTCACCAGTTCGGCCACCTCGCTGGAGCGGGCTGCCTGCATCTGGGCGGCGCGGGCGATCAGGTCGACCTTGACGGTCGTCTCCTCGGCGCCCTGGTTGATGAGTTCGAGCGCCTCGGCCGCCTGGCGGGCCAGCTGGGCGCCGCTGCGGGCCTGCTGCGATCCTGCCCGGATCGTCTCGATGGCGTTCTGGGTCTCACTCTGGATCGCGGTGATCATCGCGGTGATTTCACCGGTGGCGGCACTGGTCCGCTCGGCGAGCTTGCGGACTTCGTCGGCCACCACCGCGAAGCCCCGGCCCTGCTCGCCGGCACGCGCCGCCTCGATGGCTGCGTTCAGGGCCAGCAGGTTGGTCTGGTCGGCGATTTCGTGAATCGTCCGGGCGATGCCGGAAATGGCTTCGGAACGTTCGCCGAGCGTGGCGACCACCTGGGCGGACTGTTCCACCGAGCGCGCGATCCGCTCGATCTCGGCCGAAGCCTCCTCGACGATCTGCGCGCCGCGCGCCGAATGCTCCTTCGCCTGCAGGGCGATCTGTGCGGTGGTCTCGGCATTGCCCGCGACCTCGCTCATGCCGCCGGCCATTTCGGCGACCGCTTCGGCGGCGGCTTCCGCTGCGCTGTTCTGCTCCTGCGAGCCGCGTGCGGTATTTTCCGCCTCGCGGATCAGCTTGTCGGCCATGCCGGCAACCTGCTCCGAATTGAAGACGATGCGTGTGGTAATGCCGTGGAAAGTCGACAACAGCTGGTTGTAGGCGGTCGCCACGGGACCGACCGCCCCGCCGGGCGGGACATCGACGCTGCGGGTCAGGTCGCCGTCGTTGCGGGTGGCGCTGATCGCCTCGCGCATCGTATCCAGCGGACGGCCGAGGTGTGCCCTGACGATCAGGCCAGGAATGATGGCGACCAGCGATCCGAGCACGACATAGAAAATCACAATCCCCGGCGTCGCACTGGCGCCGGCCAGATAGACTCCGCCCAGGCCTGCTGCGGCGACGGCCAGCCCGGCCCCCCCGTGAATCAGGCGCGCCTGCATCGAAACGTTCGACATTTCTCCTCCTCGGGTTTGCGCTGTTCTCGCACGCCGTCCTGCCGGCGCCGACTTTCCCGTTATTCTTGGCTGCAAAACGATCATAACCCGCCTGCCGCATCGCGGCGGACGGGCTATTGCAAGGCGAACAGCTTGCCGAAGTTGGCGATGTCGATGACCTGCTTCACCGATCCGCGCGCATTCGCGAGCGCGACCTCCTTGCCGGCACTCTTCGCCTTGTCACGCAACATCAGCAGCATGCCCAAGGCGGAGCTGTCGAGGTAGTCGACACTGCCCAGATCCACCTGGATCGCATTCGCCGCCTCCTTGATGGCCTGATCGACCGCTTCGCGGAATTCACGGTGCGCGTTGAAATCGAACCGGCCCTGCAGGCCGATGACCACTTTGCCGTCCTTGATGCTCACGTTCGTCTGCATATGTTTTCCTTCCAGCCTCAAGCTTGCCTATTACCAAGGTTAGTATAGTCGAGCGCAGCCCGACCGGTGAAACAGGAATCGGCATGCGCTCCGCATCCCATCATTATTGTCGCAAACGGGCCATGATGCGCGAAGGAATGTCCGCCAGGGCGGCGACCTCGTTCAGGGCCCCCACCCGGGCTGCCTCGCGCGGCATGCCATAAACCACGCAGCTGGCCTCGTCCTGGCCGATGTTCCATGCACCGGTGCCATGCATCGCCAGCATGCCCTGGGCACCGTCCTTGCCCATGCCGGTCAGGATGACGCCGATCGCGTCCTTGCCGACCGCCTGGGCGACGGAATCGAACAATACGTCGGCGGCCGGGCGGTGCCGATTGACCGGTTCGGCCTGCGACAACTCCGTCACCCAGCCGCTGCCGCTGCGCTTCACCCGCAGGTGGGAATGGCCAGGCGCCAGATAGGCATGTCCGGGCAGGATGCGCTCGCCTCCCTGGGCTTCGACGACCTGCAGCTCGCTCAGGCTGTCGAGGCGTTTGGCGAACGAGGCGGTGAAAGTTTCCGGCATGTGCTGGACCATCACGATCCCCGGCATGGCGGCGGGCAGACGCGTGAGTACTTCCTTGATCGCCTCGGTACCGCCGGTCGAAGCACCGATCGCGATCAGCTTGCCGCCCAGCGCCCGATCCGGCGCACCGGCCAGGGGCGGCGCGACCCGGGGTGCAGCCGCAGGCTTGCGGCGCAGATGGGCACCGTGAGCGGTGCGCAGCTTGTCGCGGATTTCCTCGGCATAGCCCTGCAGCAGGCTTGCATTCTCGGCACGCGGCTTGGGCACGAAATCCACGGCCCCCAGCTCCAGTGCGCGCAAGGTGACTTCCGAGCCGCGCTCGGTCAGCGTGGAAATCATGACGACAGGCATTGGCCGCAGGCTCATGAGGCGGCGCAGGAACTCCAGCCCGTCCATGCGGGGCATTTCGACATCGAGCGTCAGGACGTCCGGGTTGAGCGCCTTGATCATCTCGCGTGCGGCGATCGGGTCGGGGGCGGTGCCGACCACTTCGAGATCGGGGGCCGCATTGATGATTTCGGCGAGCAGCGCGCGCATCAGCGCGGAGTCATCGACGATGAGAACCTTGATGGCCAACTTGTCGGATCCTTGCGTACGTCTGGTCAGAACAGCTCGATTTCGCCGGCGACCGGCGCCTCGGTGAGGCGGGCGGCATATTCCTTTTCGCGCCGGATCAGGGTGTCATTATGCAGGCGGACCAGTTTGCGCACCAGCACCCGGCCGGTCTGCGGAAAGAAATAGACCTTGCGCGGATGGACGTCCAGCAGATCCTCCGCCGCTACCGCGATGCCTTCCGTTTTCAGGAAGTCCTTGACGAATTTCGCATTGCGTTCGCCCACCATCGAACTGGTGAGTTTTTCCATCACGCGACCGCCGCCGAACACCTTCGCCTCCAGGCTGGAGCGACGCGCGCCCAGCTTGAGCAGGTGGTTGATGAGGATTTCCATCGCATAGGTGCCGTAGCGCGCCGACGAAGACAATGCGCCGGAGTCGCCGGAGTCCGCCAGCATGAAGTGGTTCATGCCACCGATGCCTTTCTCGCGGTCGCGAATGCAGGCCGAGACGCAGGAACCGAGCACGGTGACCATCAGCACCCCCGCCGACGTGACGAAATACTCGCCCGGCAACACCTTCACCGCTTCCGACTCGAACTTGCGGTCGAAATAGCGGTTGCCGGCGAGATGCTCGACGAAGCCCAGTTCGGTCGTGCTCATGCCCTGCCCTTCGCCGTGTGGCCATGCCGGTCGGCACGTTCGTACACAGTACGGCCCAGCGACCGGAACAGGTCGGCCGCATGCAGAAAGCTCTCCGAATGGCCTGCATAGAGCTTGCCTTCCGGATGGAGCAGCGGAGCGAATTTCTTGAGGATCTGGTACTGCGTCGGCTTGTCGAAATAGATCATCACGTTGCGGCAGAACATCACGTCGAAGGGTCCCTTGACATTGGGCCAGTGTCCGTCGAGGAGATTGACGCGGGTAAAACTGACGAGCTTCTGCAGTTCGGGACGGATGCGTACATAGCCGGCCTGCGCACCGGTACCCTTGAGGAAAAACTTGCGCAGGCGCTCGGGATGCAGCCGTTCGACGCGCTCGATCGGATAGACGCCGCGCTCGGCCGTCCTCAGCACATTGGTGTCGATGTCGCTGGCGAGAATCTGTACCGGCGGCGTCAGGCTCTCGAACGTCTCGCAGGCGGTAATCGCCAGCGTGTAGGGCTCCTCGCCCGTCGATGCCGCGGAGCACCAGATCTTGATCGGCCGATGCGTGAGGCCGATCAGCTGCTTGCCCAGGATGTCGAAGTGATGGCTCTCGCGAAAAAACGAGGTCAGGTTCGTCGTCAGGGAATTGACGAAGGTTTCCCACTCGTTCTCGTGGGTTCCCTCCTCCAGATAGGACAGGTAGGTGTTGAAGTTGTCCATCTGCAAGGCGCGCAGGCGCCGCGCCAGCCGGGAATAGACCATGTCCTGCTTGATCGGCGCAAGCGAGATGCCGGCGTGCTTGTAGATGAGCTGGCGCACCCGCTCGAAGTCCGCCGCGGTGAAATGGAATTCCCGCTTGGGCAGCAGCTTGTCGTCAGTGTTCAAAACTCTTCCCATTCCTCGTCGTCATCGGCCAGGTGGGGCGGGGGGAGCTTGGCGGCACGGGCGGGGGCCGCCGGGCCGGACCCGGCCGCCGTCCCGCCGGCACCGACTTTTCCGCCCAGCCGCTTCGGGGTCGCGTCCCGCAAGGCCGGGCCCGGCAGGGTGGTCGTACCCCCCCCTTCGGCCAGCTTGAACATGCTCACCGCCTGCACCAGGCCCGACGCCTGTTCTTCCAGGCTTTCCGCCGCCGCCGCCGCTTCTTCGACCAGCGCCGCGTTCTGTTGCGTGACTTCGTCCATCTGGCTTACCGCCTGCGTCACCTGCTCGATGCCGCTGCTTTGTTCCCGGCTCGCATGGGTGATGTCCATCACCAGTTTGGCCACTTGCTGGAAGCTGCTGACGACTTCGTCCATGGTGGTGCCGGCTTCATGCACGAGTTGGGCGCCGCCTTCGACTTTGTCCACCGATTCGCCGATCAGTTGCTTGATTTCCTTGGCCGCCGTGGCGCTCCGCTGGGCAAGGTTGCGCACTTCGGTGGCGACGACGGCGAAGCCCCGCCCTTGTTCGCCCGCCCGCGCGGCTTCGACCGCGGCGTTCAGGGCGAGGATGTTGGTCTGGAACGCGATGCTGTCGATGACGCCGACGATGTCAGCGATTTTCTTGGAGCTGGCCTGGATGCCGCTCATGGTGTCCACCACCTGTTTGACCATCTGCCCGCCCCGCGCGGCGATTTCGTTGCTGCTGGTGGCCAGTTCGTTGGCTTTCCTCGCGTTGTCGGCGTTTTGCCTGACCGTGGCGTTGAGTTCTTCCATCGAGCTCGCCGTCTCTTCGAGGCTGCTGGCCTGCTCCTCCGTCCGGCTCGACAGGTCCTGGTTCCCCGCCGCTATTTCCTGCGCCGCCGTGTTGATCGCTTCGGTCGCTTCCTTGATCCGTCCCACCACTTCTTTCAGCCGCTCCACCGTCGCGTTGGTGTCGTCTTTCAGCTGTCCGAAGGTGCCGTGGTAATCGCCTTCCATCTTCTGCGTCAGGTCGCCTCGGGAGAGGGCGTTGAGGACGTCGGCAACGGCGGCGAGGCCGCTGGCGGAGGTGTCCATGAGCTGGTTGAGGCCGATGGCGAGGTTGTGGAAGAAGCCCTCCTTGCCGTCCAGCTCGAGTCGCCGGCTGAAGTCGCCCCGGGCGGCGCCCTGGACGATTTCCTGGACTTCCTGTTCGACCTGGACTTCGGCGGTGCGGTCCTGCCACTCGGCGACGGAGCCCAGCCGCTCGCCGGCGGCGCCGAAGACGGGGTTGGCGGTGACGGTCATGTGCCGGGCGCCGATGCGCAGCTGGGCGGTGTAGGGCTGGGTGATTTCGTCGAGCAGCCTGGCCTGGTGCGCCGGGTTCTTGTGGAAGGCGTCGATGTTGCTGCCGACCAGCCGATCGGCATCGAAGTCCGGCAGCTGCGTCCGGATGTCGGCTTCCGCGCCTTTCAGGATCGATTCCACCGACCGGTTCGTGTAGATGATCGTCCGCCCCGGGTCGGCGATCATCACGCCGGTGCTGACGTTGTCGAGGGCGATCTTGATGCGCGTCATCTCCGCGGCGACGCGCTTCGTCTCGGCGACCTCGAAGCCCATGCGCGTCTGCATCGTCTGCAGCGACTGGTTGAGCTTGCCCATCTCGTTGTCGGCGGTGATGTCGATCGCGTTGCTGTAGTTGCCTTGTGCGATGTTGCGGAAGGTGTCGATGGCGTTATCGACAGGCTTGCGGACGGAACGGACGAAAGCGACGGATACCACCGTACCCGCAGCACCGACGAGCAGGAACAGCACGATCGCCTGCAGCCAGGCGCTGTCGAAACGCTGCTGGGCCGCTGCGTAGTCGGCCTTGCCGGTCGTCTGCAGATACCGGAACAGCTCGTCGGCCTTGCCGCCGGCAGCAACGTAGGCCGGATTGAGCTTCTGGAGCAGGATCACGGTGGCCTCGGTGTACTCCTCCTCGCGGATGGCCTTGAGTGCGGCCTGCAATCCTTCCTGCACGTAGACCTTGCGGGCCGCGGCATAGGTTTCGGCCAGCGCCCGGTGCGCATCGGAGTCGATCGTGTTCTGATACTCGCCCCACAGGGCGGTAATCTCGGCGATGTTCTTTTCGACGGCATCCAGGTGCATGGTCACCGGATGATCATGCAGCTGGGCGAAGGGACTGACCGGATCGTGCTGTAGCGCCAGGGCGATCTGCGAGCGATTGTCCGCCATCAGCCTGCCGATGCGACCGATGATCTCGACCGGCACCGTGCGCTTTTCGTACATGCTGCGGACATCATCGTTGGTTCGCGAGAGGGCGAACAGCAGCATGGCCGCCAGCAGCACCATCAAGGGTCCGACGATGGCGAAGTTGACGACCAGCCGTCCCATCAACCCGAGGTCGCGGAAGAAGCGCCTGCCACTGACAGCCTGACCGTACTCGATGCGCAGGCCGCCCTGCTTTTTCTCGCGGAACTGGCGATACACCGCTTCGTGCGCAGCCACCATCTCGCGCGACGGCTTGCGCCGCACGGACAGGTAACCGGTCACCTGGCCGTTTTCCCAGATCGGTGTCGCATTCGCCAGCACCCAGTAGAAATCGCCGTTCTTGCAGCGGTTCTTGACGTAGCCGGTCCAGGGGCGCCCTTCCTTCAGGGTGCGCCACAGGTCCTCGAAGGCCTCCGGCGGCATGTCCGGATGCCGCACGACGTTGTGCGGCTCGCCGAGCAGCTCGGCCTCGGTGAAGCCGCTGATGTCGAGGAAGTCCTTATTGACATAGGTGATGCGCCCTTTCAGATCGGTCTTTGAAACGATCAGGTGGGTTTCATCAAGAACGAACTCGTTCTCGGTTACCGGTTGATTGATACGCATCCTGGTTCTCTCCTGTCAAATCAGAACTCTTCCCATTCCTCGTCGTCATCGGCCAGGTGGGGCGGGGGGAGCTTGGCGGCACGGGCGGGGGCCGCCGGGCCGGACCCGGCCGCCGTCCCGCCGGCACCGACTTTTCCGCCCAGCCGCTTCGGGGTCGCGTCCCGCAAGGCCGGGCCCGGCAGGGTGGTCGTACCCCCCCCTTCGGCCAGCTTGAACATGCTCACCGCCTGCACCAGGCCCGACGCCTGTTCTTCCAGGCTTTCCGCCGCCGCCGCCGCTTCTTCGACCAGCGCCGCGTTCTGTTGCGTGACTTCGTCCATCTGGCTTACCGCCTGCGTCACCTGCTCGATGCCGCTGCTTTGTTCCCGGCTCGCATGGGTGATGTCCATCACCAGTTTGGCCACTTGCTGGAAGCTGCTGACGACTTCGTCCATGGTGGTGCCGGCTTCATGCACGAGTTGGGCGCCGCCTTCGACTTTGTCCACCGATTCGCCGATCAGTTGCTTGATTTCCTTGGCCGCCGTGGCGCTCCGCTGGGCAAGGTTGCGCACTTCGGTGGCGACGACGGCGAAGCCCCGCCCTTGTTCGCCCGCCCGCGCGGCTTCGACCGCGGCGTTCAGGGCGAGGATGTTGGTCTGGAACGCGATGCTGTCGATGACGCCGACGATGTCAGCGATTTTCTTGGAGCTGGCCTGGATGCCGCTCATGGTGTCCACCACCTGTTTGACCATCTGCCCGCCCCGCGCGGCGATTTCGTTGCTGCTGGTGGCCAGTTCGTTGGCTTTCCTCGCGTTGTCGGCGTTTTGCCTGACCGTGGCGTTGAGTTCTTCCATCGAGCTCGCCGTCTCTTCGAGGCTGCTGGCCTGCTCCTCCGTCCGGCTCGACAGGTCCTGGTTCCCCGCCGCTATTTCCTGCGCCGCCGTGTTGATCGCTTCGGTCGCTTCCTTGATCCGTCCCACCACTTCTTTCAGCCGCTCCACCGTCGCGTTGGTGTCGTCTTTCAGCTGTCCGAAGGTGCCGTGGTAATCGCCTTCCATCTTCTGCGTCAGGTCGCCTCGGGAGAGGGAAGCCAGAACTTCGGCGACTGCCGTCAGTCCGTTCGCCGTCGTGTCGAGCAGCTGGTTGAGACCGATGGCCAGGCCTTCGAAGAAATCCTTCTTGCCTTCCAGCGACAGCCGTTTGGTGAAGTCGCCCTGGGCAGCGGCGAAAATCAGGCCCTGGATCTCGCGCTCGACGGCAAGCTCGACGGTCCGGTCGAGCCACTGGCTCGCCCTGCCGAGATAGATGCCGTTCGTGCTGCGCACCGGGGTCGCCGTGACCCGCAGCGTATGGCCCGCCATCATCACCTCGAGGGTGCGCGGTGCGGCGAGCTCGGCACGATAGGCATCCTTCGCGTGTTCCTCGTTGAAGTAGTCGGCGATTTTCTTGCCGATCAGCCAGTCGGCACCAAAGCCGGGATGGCGTTCGGCCATGACCGGCGCCAACTCGTCCCATAGCTGTTTCGCGGCCTGGTTCATGTAGATCAGGTCGTTGCGTTCGTCCGAAATGGTCATCGGCATGGCGGCTCCGTCGAGCGCGATCTTGATGCGCGCCATTTCTTCGTTGAGGCGCTTGGTTTCCGCCACCTCGAAGCCCAGCCGGTTCTGCATGGTCTCCATGCCCTGCATCACCAGGCCGATCTCGTCATGTCGCGTGGTGTCGAGCGGATTGTCGTAGCGGCCGGCGGAAAGCGCCTGGAAGCTCGGCAGCACTTGGTCATGCAACGGCCGATAGACGATGGTGCGCACCAGCCAGTAGATGAGGCCGATGAACAGCAGGACGATGACGACGGAAGCACTCAGCATCAGGTACTGCATGGTCCGCGCCAGGCTTTCGAACTCGTCGGTGAAAGTACCGCCGCCGATCAGCCACTGCCAGTCCTCGATCGTGTCGAACACGGCGATCTTCTCGCGCAGGCGGCTGTCGCCCAGTTCTGCATTGGCCCAGGGATAGAACATCTCGCCGCGTTTCTGCGCGATCATTTCCCTGATGAACTCGCGGCCGCCGGCATCCTTGGCGCCGATGATCGACTGTCCTTCCTTGGCCGGATGGATCACGGCGACGCCCTGATCCTTGCCGGGTTTCGCATCGAGCACGAAGAAGTAGCCGCTCTTGCCGACCTTCACGGCCTTGACATGATCCCGGAGCTCGGCGAGCTCGGCCGTGATGTCCATGCCGATGAACCAGATGCCGATCACCGCCCCGGCAGCGTCCTTGATCGGCAGATAGCCGGTGTAGTAGTCCTTGCCGAACAGTTTCGCCTTGCCGACGAAGGGCTCGCCCGCCATCAGCCTGGCATGGCCGGGGTGCTCCTTGCCGAGGAAGGTACCGAACGCGCGCTCGCCGTTTTCCTTCTTCAGCGAGGTGGCGATGCGCAGGAAGTCGTCGCCCTTCTTGACGAACAGGGTGGCGACGGCGCCACTGGCGGCAGTGAAGCGATCGACGTCCTCGAAGTTGCCGTTCAGCACGGTCTCGCCATGCTTGAGCAGCACCTCGTCGCCCTTCGCTTCCAGCGTGATGCCCTTGGGGAACTGGCCGGCGAAGGTTTTTGCCAGACGCGTGGCTTCCTGCTTCATCGCGTTGGCGCGCACTTCGACCATGCCCCGGATCAACGCAAGGCTCTGTCGCAAATCCGTCTTGCCCTGCTCGTTGAGAACGCCGGCCAGATAGCTGCCGATCTGCCCCGCGCCCGCCACCATGATGACCACGGCCGCCGCGGCACAGCCCAGCACCAGCTTGGTGGTCAGCGACGCCTGCCTGAACTTGCGACCGACCCTGGCCATCATCGAGTCGGAGACGATCTTGCCATCGAGGACGCGCAGTCCCTTCGCCTTGCCTTCGCGGAAATCGCGGTAGGCCTTTTCGCAGGCCTCCACGGCCTCGCGGGTCGGCTTGCGGCGGACGGACATGTAGCCGGTGACCTGGCCGTTCTCCCAGATCGGTGCGGCATGCGCCTCGACCCAGTAATGATCGCCGTTCTTGCAGCGGTTCTTGACCATGCCGACCCAGGGCCGGCCGGCCTTGAGCGAGTTCCACAGATCCTCGAAGGCTTCCGACGGCATGTCGGGATGCCGCACGATGTTGTGCGGCTCGCCGATCAGTTCCTGCTCGACGAAACCGCTGATTTCCAGAAAGTCGCGATTGACGTAGGTGATACGCCCCTTCAGATCGGTCTTCGACACGATCATCGAATGGTCGTCGAGGAGAATTTCCTTGCCGGTCACAGGGAGATTGGTGCGCATTGGGGACTCTCTTCTACTGTAAGGTTGTTATTGGTGGTCGGTAGCAGGCGCCGGTTATCCGCCCGCCGCCTCGTCGACCAGCGCCATCTCGCCGGAAAGCATCAGCTTCTCGATATCGACGACGATCAGCATGCGCGCGTCGAGCGTGCCGAGCCCCTTGATATAGCGGGTATCGACGCTGGCGGCGAACTCGGGAGCCGGACGGATCTGCTCGGTACGCAGGCTGGTGACGTCCGACACGCCGTCGACGACGATGCCGACGACGCGCCCCGAAATCGAAAGAATGATGACGACCGTGAAGGGCGTGTATTCGGCCTTGCCGACGCCGAACTTGATGCGCAGATCGACGATCGGCACGATGATGCCGCGCAGGTTGATGACGCCCTTGATGAAGTCCGGCACGTTGGCGATGGTGGTCGGCTGCTCGTAACCGCGAATCTCCTGCACCTTCAGGATGTCGATCGCATACTCCTCGGGGCCGAGCGTGAAGGTGAGGAATTCCTGGGCATAGCCGCCTTCTTCTCCAGCATCGGTCTTGCGCGTGTTTTCCTGAACCATGCGGGTTCTCCTTGAGTGTGTCAGGCAGCGGTCGGCAGGGCGTGACGCGCCATGCCGACCAGCATCGAGACGTCGAGAATCAGGGCGACCCGGCCGTCGCCCATGATGGTGGCGCCGGCGATGCCAGGCACCTTGCGATAGTTGGATTCGAGGCTCTTGATCACGACCTGGTGCTGGCCGACCATCGCGTCGACGAACAGCGCGGCCTTGATGCCGTCGGTCTCGAGAATGATCATGATGCCGTCCTCGAAGGAGCGGACCGCATCCGGTACGCCGAAGAGTTCGTGCAGCGTCACCACCGGCAGGTAGTCGTCGCGCACCTGGATCAGCTTTTCGACGCCGGAGACGCTCTTCATCATGCTGCGGTCGGCCTGCAACGACTCGATGACGTAGCCGAGCGGGATGATGTAGGTCTCGCGGCCGACCGCCACCGACATGCCGTCGAGGATCGCGAGCGTCAGCGGCAGGCGCACCGTCATGCGCGTGCCGACGCCGGCCATCGAATCGATCTCGACGCGGCCGCCCATGGCGGTGATGTTCTTCTTCACCACATCCATGCCGACGCCGCGGCCGGAGACATCGGTGATCTGGTCGGCCGTCGAAAACCCGGCTTCGAAGATGAGCTGGAACACTTCCTGGTCGCTCATCTGGTCGTGCACGTTGAGGCCGCGCTCCTTCGCCTTGGAAAGGATCTTCTCGCGGTTCAGGCCGGCGCCGTCGTCGCCGACCTCGATGACGATATTGCCGCTCTGGTGGTAGGCCGACAGGGTAATCGTGCCGACCGGCTGCTTGCCCTTCGCCGCGCGCACGTCGGGGGGTTCGATGCCGTGGTCGAGGCTGTTGCGGACCAGGTGGGTCAGCGGATCGGTGATGCGCTCGATCAGTCCCTTGTCGAGTTCGGTGCTTTCGCCCGAGAGCTTGAGCTCGACCTGCTTGCCGAGCTTCTGCGAGATGTCGCGCACGACGCGCGGGAAGCGCGAGAACACCACGGACATCGGCATCATGCGGATCGACATGACCGCTTCCTGCAGATCGCGGGTATTGCGCTCGAGCTGGATCAGCCCGTTGTGCAGGCGTTCGAATTCGACCGGATCGACGTGTGCCGCCGACTGTGCCAGCATCGCCTGGGTGATGACCAGTTCACCGACGAGGTTGATGAGCTGGTCGACCTTGTCGACGCCGACGCGGATCGTCGTGTCGCCGCCCGGCTTGGCGGCCGGTGCTGCGGCACGCCGGGCATCCTGGCCGGCGGGCTTGTCGCGCAGCGGCACGACCGGTGCAGCCTCCGGTGCGGCGACGACCGGCATGGCCGCCTCCACCACGGCGGGCGCAGGCCCGGCCGGCTGGGCGGTATCCGGCAGCGGGGCGAAAAAGCCGTAGGCATCGTTTTCTTCCGCGGCAGCGGGCGAGGCCGCTGCTTCCTGAACGGCCGGCAGGGGTTCGAAGAAGCCGAAAGCCTCGTCCTCATCCTCGGCGACCGGTGCCGGCAGCGCATCGAAAAAGCCATAGGCGTCGTCCGCGCCGGCGGAAGCCGCGGCTTCGTCGAAGAAGCCGTAAGCCCCGTCGGGCGAATCGCCGAGGCTGTCCTCGACCTGGCCGAGCGGCGCGATGCGGATGCTGTCGTTGCGCGCCACGAATTCCAGCAGCTCGCGCAGCACCTCGATTTCCGGCGTACCGATGACCTGCACCTGCCACGGCTGATCCACGGCCTCGGGCCGGCTTACCACGCGCACAGCGCCATGCTCGGCCAGTTCGGCGAGCAGATTATCGTTGGCGGCTTCGGCTTGCACCGGCTCGCCGTCGATGACGTAGCGCAGGTCGAGGCCGTCTTCGGTGTGCGCAGGGGAGTCTGCAGCAGAAGTCGGCGCCGGCGGGACGGCCTCCATCGTTGCTGCAACGGCCGGCGTGCCGGCCGGATCGCCCGTCAGCGCCTGCAGGCGCCGGCAGATCGCCGCCGCCGCTTCGCGGTCGGCCTCAGCATCGCCCTGATGCGCCGCCAGCAGGTTTTTCAGCACGTCGCCGGCATCGAGGAACGCATCGATCATGTCTTCGCGCAGGCTCGTTTCCCCCTTGCGGATGCGATCGAGGAGGTTTTCGAGGATATGGGTCACTTCGGCCAGATCGGTGAAGCCGAAGGTGCCGGACGATCCCTTGATCGAGTGGGCGGCACGGAAGATCGCATTGAGCTGCTCGGTGTCGGGATTGCCGACATCCAGCGTGAGCAGCAGGTTTTCCATAGTCGCCAGATGCTCCGCGGTTTCCTCGAAGAAAACCTGATAGAACTGGCTCATGTCGATGGCCATCGCGCCCCCTTGCCGAAATCAGGCGAGTCCGTGAATGAGGCGGCGGTCAGCCGATCACTTTCTTGACGACCTCGACGAGCTTCTGCGGATCGAAGGGCTTGACCAGCCAGCCGGTGGCTCCGGCTGCACGTCCCTGCTGTTTCATGGCGTCGGACGACTCGGTCGTCAGCATGAGGATCGGCACGGTCTTGTATTGCGGCAGGCCCCGCAGGGTCTTGATCAGCGTCAGCCCGTCCATGCGCGGCATGTTCTGGTCGGTCAGGATCAGGTTGAAGGTCTTGCCCTTCGCCTTGTCGAGCCCGTCCATGCCATCGACCGCCTCGACCACCTCGTAGCCCGAGCTTTTCAGGGTGAAGCCGACCATCTGGCGGATGGAGGCGGAGTCGTCGATCGCGAGGATGGATTTGGCCATGTTATTAAGCTCCTGTTTCAAAAGAGTTCGATGTCGCCTTTGGTCATTGCCTGCTGGCTGACGGGGTTGTTGACGGTTTTTGCCTCGATATCCTTGAGGGCGGCGGCAATGCCGGCCTGCTCTTCGCGCAACGAGGCGATCGCGGCGCGACCATCGACGCTGGCAGCCTCGCGCTCGAGCGCGTTGCCGAGCACATCGAGGTGTCGCATCGCGTCATCGAGTGCATCGACGCGGCGCAGGACATGGCTGAGCAGTTGCGACACCATGTCCTGGAATTGCAGCGCGGTGATCGCCTTTCCGACCAGCGTCTCCACATTGGCCGCACTGGCGCCGAGCGCCCCGATCGCCTCGATGCGGGCGACGTTCTGGCGCTCCATGGTGCGGATGATGTCTTCCACCTTGTGCTTCGATTCGAGGGCGAAGGTCATGTCCTGGCTGGCCATGCCCTGAATGGCCGACTCGGTCTGCTTGACCGATACCTGCATGTTCTGCATCAGGCCGTTGATCTGCTGGGAGAACTGCGTGGTGCGACCGGACAGGTCCCGCACCTCGTCGGCCACGACCGCGAAACCGCGCCCGGCTTCGCCGGCGCGGGCGGCCTCGATGGCCGCATTGAGGGCCAGCAGGTTGGTCTGCTTGGCGATGGCGCCGATTTCCGAAAGGATGCCCTGCACGTCCTGCGCATTCCGCGCGATCTTGTCGGTCAGTTCCACCAGTTCCATGCCCAGCTTGCTGTTGCCGATGACGCTATCGACCACGCGCTGCATGACGCTGGAAGTATCCTGCACGAATTCGTCGAACTGGATCTGCGTTTCGCCGTCCAGCGAACCGGTTGTGACGGCGAAGGTCAGCTGGCGCTGCTCCTCGGTCTGCTCATGCATGCCCTGGAAGCTTTCCGTCAGATCCTCGATGGCGTCGCGCAGGAGACTCTGCACCCGCGCGATTTCGCCCCGGGCGGTATCGAACTGGGCGCGAAACTGGGTCGAGCACTCCCCCAGCAGATTGCGGAATTCCTCGAGGAGCTTCCTTTCCTCTTCCGCCCGGTCGATCACGGCTTCGACCTGAAGACTCTCGCCAACGGCAATCATCCGCCAACCGATGGCGAGCACCAGAAAGGCCACGCCCGGGACGATACCTGCATCGGGAACCAGGCTATAGAACACTGTCGCCACGACGGCGGTCAGGATGATGCCGCGTCCGAAGGTTCTATCGAATAATCCCATGCAGCGTGCGCTTTCCCTGTTTTGCCAGAGCCGCCGGAGCGTCCGGCACTGCGGTCGATTCTAATACCAAAGTCCGATGGCTCAACGGGGCGTCTGAACTGCGGGAACGATGCCCTGCTCGTTCAGCTGGGCGGCATCACTGACTTCAGCGACCTGCTCCTTCCCATCGCTCAGGATGGCATCCTCGGTCCGCTTGTTCAGGACGACGATGCTGATGCGGCGATTGATCGGACTGAAGGGCTGCTCCTTGTCGAACAGGACCGTCGAGGCGAAGCCGACGACGCGCATCACCTTGGCATCGTCCAGACCGCCGCTCACCATTTCCCGCCGCGAGGCGTTAGCGCGATTGGTGGAGAGTTCCCAGTTGCCGAAGCCCCGGTCTCCACCCGCATAGGGCGTGGCATCGGTATGGCCCGACAGCGAGATGCGATTCTCCACCTTGTTCAGCAACGGACCGATCTCGCGCAGGATCTGGCGGGTATAGGGCTTGAGTTCCGAACTGGCGGAATCGAACATGGGACGGTTCTGCTCGTCGACGATCTGGATGCGCAGGCCTTCGGCGGTGATGTCGAGGAGCATCTGGTTCTTGAACTGCTTCAGTGTCGGACTCGCCTCGATCAGCGCTTCGAGGTCGCCCTTGAGGCCTTCCAGGCGCTGCTTTTCGAGCTTCTCGAAATCCGCCTTGAGCGCCTGCAGGTTGATCTTCTTGGCCGGCGACTCGATCTCGCCCTTCTTCACCTGGCCATGCGTGCGTGTCAGGTCCTCGCCGCCGCCCTGGATCACCGACGACGAGTCGCCGGAGCCGGAGCCGCCGAACAGCGCCACCATCAGCGGCGTCTGGAAATAGTCGGCGATGCCCTTCAGGTCGCCCTTGGTGGTCGAGCCGAGCAGCCACATCAGCAGGAAGAAGGCCATCATCGCCGTGACGAAGTCGGCATAGGCGATCTTCCAGGCGCCGCCATGCGCGCCGGCGCCCCCCTTCTTGATTTTCTTGACTACGATTGGCTGCTGGCTGTCGTCGCTCATGGTCGCTCACGGGGAAGCAGGAAAAGTCGGCGCCGGCGGGACGGCGAGAGGCTTGCCCCTTACTTGCCTTTTCTGTTCTTGATGTCTTCCTCGAGCTCGCTGAAGCTCGGCCGGTCGCCCGAGTACAGCACCTTGCGGCCGAACTCGATCGCCACCTGCGGCGCATACCCGTTCATGCTCGCCAGCAGCACCACCTTGATGCACTGGTAGATCTTGCTGCCCTCGTCCACCTTCTGGTTCAACTGGTTGGCGATCGGTTCGACGAAGCCGTAGGAGAGCAGGATGCCCAGGAAGGTACCGACCAGCGCACCGCCGATCATCTTGCCGAGTACGGCGGGCGGCGCCCCGACCGAACCCATCACGTTCACCACGCCCATCACCGCCACCACGATACCCATGGCGGGAATCGCGCCCGCCAGGGACTGGACCATGTGCGCCGGGAAATGGGCCTCGGCATGATGGGTCTCGATCTCGATGTCCATCAGGTTCTCGATCTCGAAGGCATTGAGGTTGCCGCCGACCATCATGCGCAGGTAATCGGTGATGAACTCCATCACGTGGTGGTCGCTGGAAACCGAGGGATACTTGGAAAAGATCGGGCTGGCCTCGGGATTCTCGACGTCGTTCTCGATCGACATCAGGCCCTCCTTGCGCACTTTCGAAAGGATCTCGAACAGCATCGCCAGCAGGTCCATGTACAGGGCCTTGTTGAACTTGGAGCCCTTGAGCACGCCCGGGATAGCACCGAGAACCGCCTTGAGCGCCTTCGGCCCGCTCGAGGCGACGAGGTAGCCGATGGTCAGTCCGACGATGGCGAGATATTCCAGCGGCACCCAGAGGGCACCCAGACTGCCGTGCACGGCATACGTGCCGATGGAGGCCGCAAGGACGATGACGTAGCCGACAAGCAATAACATGAAGCAACCCCGGAAAGAGAATCAGCCGCTACGGGCTCAGTGCAGGCAAACAGGCGCAATGATAACGGCAAAGTTCGCCCACTGCAGGCCGACCAGACAAAACGGCCGCACCCCGCGAGGGGTGCGGCCGTAGCAAGGGGAGTACTGCGGTGGATCAGGCCAGCGCGGCCTCCGCGGCGCGGCGCGTCTTGCCCGCCCGCGCCGGCATGTGGCACAGGCCGCAGACGTAGTCCTTCTTCGGGTCGTGCGCATGGGCGACGAAATCGCCACCGCAGCACTTGCAGCGCGTCATCTGCAGCATGCCGGCATCGAAGAAGCGCACCATGGTCCAGGCACGCGTCAGCGACAGCACGCTTTCCATGCCGGTGCGGTTGATCTGCTCGGTGTAGAGCCGGTAGGCCTTGATGATGCGTTCGAGGCCGCCGAGACCGGTATGGCGCTCGAGGAAGTTGTAATAGGCCATGAACAGCGAGGCATGCACGTTCGGCTGCCAGGTCATGAACCAGTCGGTCGAGAACGGCAGCATGCCCTTGGGGGGCGAGACGCCGCGCACTTCCTTGTAGAGCTTGAGCAGGCGCTCGCGCGACAGGTTGGTTTCGGCCTCGAGCAGTTGCAGGCGGGCGCCGAGCTCGATGAGTTCGATGGCGAGGCGAATGTCTCTCGCCTCCGAGATCACGGATTTATTGCGCATGACTTCCTCCTGGATTCTTGTGCTTTATCGCTCAGGCCACGGACTCGACCGGCTTGCCGGCGGCGAGGATGGCGGCATGAATGTGGCCGACGCCGCGCTCGCGCTCGTGGTTGGCCAGCAGATCGATCAGCAGGGAGTCATCGAAACGGAAGCTGCACAGCAGCATGTCGGAACTGGCCATCTTGAGGACCTGTCCCGGGGTGAGGGTTTCCAGAATGTCGGCAATCTCCTCGCTGATGCCCAGACGGAAAATGGCGGCCTCGCGGTCGGAACGCACCATGTTCTGCGCCAGCATCAGATAGGCGAGATTGACCTCCTTGATGTCATTGTAGGTGTCGGTCGATTTCATCTTTCCTCTCCTTGCATTGCCGCCAATCCGGTGCGCGGAGACCTTCCGTGCATACCCGTCTGGCAGTGATGGCATTTTCTGGAGATTCCGGCAAGAAGAAAATCAACGGAAAGACCATCCTTTTGTAAGAAAGGGATGGCGCCTGCTTGTAAGAATAAACATTACAAAACCGTGTTTATTGTCTGTTTTTAAAATTGTTTTTAACGTCTACGCCGATTTCTGGATGGCGACGAAACAGTTTCTACCCTGTTGTTTTGCCTGATAAACCCCGTCATCGGCAAGTTTGATCAACGCATCGATGTCCGCGGTCTCAGGGCGACGGGTCGCGACACCGATGCTGACTGTGCAGGCAAAGGAACTGCCCCCGGCGCTTGGCGCCAGGCCTGCCACCGCGCCCCGGATGCGCTCGGCACACGCGCATGCCGACTCGAGTTCGGTCTCAGGGGAAATGACGAGAAACTCGTCGCCGCCGGTACGGCAAACCACGTCGCCGGCGCGCATGCCGCCCTTGATCGCCTGCGCCGTCTGCTTCAATACCCGGTCGCCCACGTCGTGGCCGTAGGTATCGTTGATGCCCTTGAAGTTGTCGACGTCGACCACCATGCACGACAGCGGCCGGTTGTTCCGGTTCGCCGCCTGCCATTCCTGGAGGAAGCGCTCGACGGCGTAGCGGCGATTCGGCAGGCCCGTCAGCACATCGGTCAGCGCCGCCTCGTGGAGCCGGCGGTTGGACACGGCCAGCTCCGCGGCGAAGCGGCGGATTTCCTCGCGGTCCCGCTCGATCTCCTGTTGCAGCGTCACCACGCGCTGCCCGGCCCGCAGGCGGGCCCCCAGCACCCGGGACTTCAGCGGCTTGTTCATGAAATCGTCCACACCCGCGTCGAAGGCCTCGACCAGCTTGTCCTCCGCCTCCAGCGCGGTCAGGATCAGGATGTAGATGCCGCGCCCCGGCTTGGTCTGCCGCAGGGCACGCGTCAGCTCGACGCCATCCATGCCCGGCATCAGCCAGTCCACGATCATGATGTGCGGCTGCACCTCGAGCGCCCGGTCGAAACCCTGCTGCCCGTCGTTCGCTTCATAGACCTCGTAGCCGGCATTCGCCAGCAGGGCCTTGAGCAGCGTGCGCATGCTGTTGTCGTCATCCACGACCAGCACGCGCATGGCACCGGAACTGCCGGCACCGGAAGCGGCATCCGGCATGCCGGCGGCCGACAGCCCGGGCACCGGGGGCGGAGAGGAAAGCTCGCCGAAGGGCGGCACCTCGCAGGCTTCGATGCTGAGCTGCTGCGCCCAGTCCTGCCAGTCGCGCACGACACGGTCGCACAGGTCGTGCAAAGCCTCGCTATCGAGCGACAGACGGCTGCCGATGAGCAGCAGCTTCGACATGTGAAGGCGCCGCTCGGCACCCTCGGCCAGGCAGATATCGGCAATCTGGCGGGCCAGCGTCAGCGTCCAGGTCAGCCGGTACAGGCGCGAATCGGGCGAGAAGCTGGACGCCTCCGGCGTTTCATGCATGAAGACGGGCTCGACGAACATGGCCGGCAGTCCCCAGTCCTGCAGCATGGCCGCGGTCAGCTCCACATGCGTCATGGCGAAGGCCGCCTGCTCGTGATCGGCCAGCTTGTCGGTCCGGCCGTCGTGCTTGTCGTGCAACTGGGCGAGCAACCGGTCGTACTCCGCCGGGAATACCGTCGCCAGCGACAGTTCGCCGATGCGGCACAGCAAGCCGACGCAAAAGGCTTCCTCGGGTGGCGCCGCACGGATCTGACCGGCCACGGCCTGGGCAGCGACGGCACAGGCCAGCGAATAGGACCAGAACCGCCGGTAGTCGAAATGCACGCACTTGCCGCTGCGATGATTGGAGAGCAGAGAGAAGCTCAGGGCAAGGTAGCGTACGGTCGGAATGCCGAGCATCAGCAGTGCATCCTGCACCGCGGCAACCGGTCGATGGCTGCCTGTCTGCGAGGAGTTGGCGGCCTTGATCAGGCGGCCGACGAGGGCCGGATCGGTCTGGATCACCCGTGCCAGTTCGGCCATCGACGCATCTTCCTTGCGCGTCAGGCGCATCACGGCGAGCGCCGCCCCCTTGGGCGACGGCAAATCGCCCATCGACCTGAGCTCCTGCAACTTGTCCCCGCCCTGGCGGGTATTGTGAAGAATGCGCGACATGGCCGTCGTCATTGCTATAGCGATAAGGCTTCGTCTTATACCACTCTCCCACCGCATTGTGTTCGCCTCGTCAAGCTAGAATCCATGCCCCATGGAGCCGGCGATCAACTACTGCTGCACGTGCGCAGCCCCCGTCGCATTGCGGGTGCCGGCCGGGGATACCCTGCCGCGCCATGTCTGCGACGCCTGCGGCGCAATTCATTACCGCAACCCGCGCCTGGTGGTCGGCACGCTGCCGGTCTGGGAGGATCGCGTTCTCCTGTGCCGTCGCGCCATCGAGCCGCGCAGGGGCTGCTGGACGCTGCCCGCCGGCTTCATGGAAAACCGGGAGTCGGTCGCCGAGGCGGCCGAGCGCGAAACCCGCGAAGAAGCCTGCGCACGCATCGACCTCGATGACCTGTACACGATGATTTCCGTGCCACACATCAGCCAGGTGCATGTGATCTACCGCGCCCGGTTGCGCGACCTCGATTTCGCGCCAGGCGACGAAAGCCTCGAAGTCGCCCTGTTTTCCGAAGCCGACATCCCCTGGGAAGAGATCGCCTTCCGCACGGTCGCGCTGACCCTGCGGCACTATTTCGCCGATCGCGCGGCCGGAAGTTTCGGCCTCCATGTAGACGCCCTTGCGCCCGCCTAGGCGAGGGCCTGCCGTCCTTCCGGCCTGGCGGAAAAACCCCGCATTTCCTGGCGCTGTTCGTCCAACCGCGACGAACTTTCCATTGTCACAATGCTCTGATAGGCTGCAGGACTTCTGGAGGCGAAAGCGAATCCGGTCCATGAGTGCGTTTCCCCTGATCCTCACGCTCGACCCGCACGGCGTCCCCCACCGCTGGGTGACGTGGCAGCATGCGTGCTTCTACTACGCCAAGGACCTCGTCGCCTGGACAATCGGCGAGAACAGCTTCACGATCCACGGCGGCCTCAACCGCCTGACCGGCACACGCTCCGAAATCTGCGCCAACAGCATCATCGCCATCAAGGGCCGCGCACTCTCCGGCAGCCATTTCAACCGCATTCCGCCGCTCGACAACCGGGAACTGTTCCATCGGGACCGGCATGTCTGCGCCTACTGCGGCACCACCCTGCCGGGCCTGCGACTGACGCGCGATCATGTCGTGCCGGTTTCGCAGGGCGGCCGCGACATCTGGATGAACGTCGTCACCGCCTGCCGCCCGTGCAACCAGAAGAAGAGCGGCCGCACCCCCGAAGAAGCGCGCATGCAGCTGCTCTACGCGCCCTACGTGCCGAACAAGGCGGAATACCTGATCCTCTCCAACCGCAACATCCTTGCCGACCAGATGGATTTCCTGGCCCGGCACGTCCCCGAGAAAAGCCGCATCAGGCTGTAAACTCCTGCCGATGCAACCTGCCAAATCCCTCACGGGATACCGCCCCTATTGGGCGAAACGCTTCGGCGTCGCGCCCTTCCTGCCGATGTCGCGCGCCGAGATGGAGACGCTCGGCTGGGATAGCTGCGACGTCATCATCGTCACCGGCGACGCCTACATCGATCATCCCAGCTTCGGCATGGCACTGATCGGACGGCTGCTCGAAGCACAGGGCTTCCGCGTCGGCATCATCGCCCAGCCGGACTGGACCTCGGCCGAAGACTTCCGCCGGCTCGGCAAACCCAACCTGTTCTTCGGCATCACTGCCGGCAACATGGACTCGATGGTCAACCGTTATACGGCCGACCGCAAGATCCGCTCCGACGATGCCTATACGCCCGGTGCCGCGCCGGGAATGCGACCGGACTATGCCGTGACGGTCTATGCCCAGCGCGCTCGCGAAGCGTTCAAGGGCGTGCCCGTCGTCATCGGCGGCATCGAAGCGAGCCTGCGCCGCATCGCGCACTACGACTATTGGTCCGACACGGTCAGGCGCTCGGCGCTCGCCGACAGCAAGGCCGATCTGCTGCTGTACGGCAACGCCGAACGCGCCCTCGTCGACCTCGCCCATCGTCTTGCCAAGGGCGTGCCGATCACCGCCATCCGCGACCTGCGCGGCACCGCCTTCATGGCACCGCCCGGCTGGAAGCCGGATGAAAGCTGGAACGAAATCGACGAAACCCTGCCCGAAAAAGTCGGCGCCGGCGAGACGGCGGTCAGGTTCATGCCGCGGTCCCCGCGCAGCCAGACCGTACTGCGCCTGCCGGCCTTCGAGCAGGTAAAGGCTGATCCCGTCCGCTATGCGCACGCCTCGCGCGTCTTCCATCTCGAATCGAACCCCGGCAACGCACGGGCACTGGTACAGCGTCACGGAGAAGGAAATGGCGCGCGGGACGTGTGGCTCAATCCGCCGCCGATCCCGCTCGACACCACCGGGATGGATTACATCTACGGCCTGCCCTACGCACGTGCACCGCATCCGGACTATGGCGACGCGAAGATCCCCGCCTGGGAGATGATCCGCTTTTCGATCAACATCATGCGCGGCTGCTTCGGCGGCTGTACCTTCTGCTCGATCACCGAGCACGAGGGTCGCATCATCCAGAGCCGCTCGGAAGCCTCGATCCTGCACGAGATCGAGGAGATCCGCGACAAGACGCCGGGTTTCACCGGCGTCATCTCCGACCTCGGCGGGCCGACCGCGAACATGTACCGCATGGCCTGCAAGGACGCGGCCATCGAGGCGGCCTGCCGGCGGCTGTCCTGCGTCTATCCCGACATCTGCCCGAACATGGACACCGACCACGGGCCGCTGATTTCGCTCTACCGCAAGGCGCGACAGATTCCGGGCGTCAAGCGCATCCTGATCGGCTCGGGCCTGCGCTACGACCTCGCCGTGCGTTCGCCCGAATACGTGAAGGAACTGGTCGCCCATCACGTCGGCGGCTACCTCAAGATCGCGCCCGAACACACCGAGGAAGGCCCGCTGTCGAAGATGATGAAACCGGGCATGGGCACCTATGAAAAGTTCAAGCGCCTGTTCGAGGCGGCCTCGAAGGCAGCGGGCAAGGAACAGTACCTGATCCCCTACTTCATCGCCGCGCACCCGGGCACGACGGACACCGACATGCTCGAACTCGCGCTCTGGCTCAAGCGCAACGATTTTCGCCTCGACCAGGTGCAGACCTTCCTGCCGACGCCGCTGGCCATCGCCACCGGCATGTGGCACACGCGCCGCAACCCGCTCAAGCGCGTATCGAGGAATTCGGAAGAAGTCGCCGTCGTGCGCGGCGAGCGCCAGCGCCGGCTGCAGAAGGCCTTCCTGCGCTACCACGACCCGAAGAACTGGCCCGTGCTGCGCGAAGCGCTGAAAGCCATGGGCAGGGCCGACCTGATCGGCAACGGCAAGCGCCACCTCGTGCCGGCCTGGCAGCCCGCCGACACAGCCAAAACGAAAACGCCGACCCGCAGGCCGGCGTTGCAAAAGGGCACGCCGCAAAAGTCGGCGCCGGCGAGACGGCGTTAGACGCAGCCGGTCGGCTTCGGCATCCCTGCGTAACGGGCCGCCTGCTTGGCGGGACCGTAGGGGAACAGATCGAACAGGTATTTCTTGTCGCCGAACTCCTCGCCGAGATCGTTGCCGATCAGCTTGGTCATCACGCGCAGGTTGGGCGCGGTGGAGTTTTCGGCGTAGTAGTCGCGAATCCAGTTGATCACCTGCCAGTGCTTCTCTTCGAGCTTGAGATCGTCCTGCTGCGACAGGCACACGGCCACTTCTTCGTTCCAGTCGGACAGATCGGCCAGATAGCCTTCAGCGTCGGTCTCGATTTCCTTGCCATTCACGTTGATCATTTTTGATTCCTCTCTGCGGGATTGGGGATGGGGTTGGGGGCAAAACAATACTTGATTAATTTTGTCGGATTTTAGGTAACCCTTCACGCAATGCAAATAAATTTATTTTGGCAGAGTGAAAATTGTCTTATGGGCCGGGTGCGTGACGGGAAAGCCTCACTCGATCTCCGGCTGCCTCGCCGACATCGAGAAATCGCGAAGACACGCGACCGTTTCTGGAAAAATACCCCGCCATGAAACTGCTGCTCGCCGAAGATGACCCGCTCGTGGGCGATGGAGTCGCCCAGGGTCTGCGGCTGGCCGGCTTCACCGTGGATTGGGTACGCGACGGACGCGAGGCATTGCATGCCCTGAAGGTAGGCAGCTATGCCCTGCTACTGCTGGACCTCGGCCTGCCGATGCTCGACGGCCTGAGCCTGCTGGACAAGCTGCGTCAGCAGGGCAACAAGATACCGGTGCTGGTCATCACGGCGTTCGACGCCATTCCGGACCGCATCGACGGCCTCAATCGCGGCGCGGACGACTATCTTGTGAAACCCTTCGACCTGGAGGAACTGGTGGCGCGCGTGCATGCACTGCTGCGGCGCGGCCAGGGGCGCAGCCATTCCGAAATGAAGCTGGGCAAGCTGTGCATCAGCCCGTTGAACCATAGCGTGACGCTCGACGGGCGCGAGATTTCGCTGACCTCGCGCGAATTTTCCCTGCTGACCGCGCTGATGGAAAACGCCGGGGCGGTCATCTCCGTGCGCGACATCGAAGAACGCCTCTACGGCTGGGAAGAAGAGATCTCCAGCAATGCGGTCGAGGTATTGCTGCATCGCCTGCGGCGCAAGCTCGGCGGCAACTGGATACGCAACGTGCGCGGCGTCGGCTTCAAGATCGTCGAACCGGCTTGAATTCGATCCGCATCCGCCTGTTTCTCTGGCTGACGCTGGCACTGGCGACGACCAGCATCCTCGTCGGCCTGATCACCTACCAGCTGGCCTGGGACGGCTACAACCGCCTGCGTGACTTCGCCCTCGAGCAGGTGGCCTACACGATCCTGCAGCACGAGGTGAACCCCAGTCCGAATGCTGACCACATCGGCCAATATCTGAGCCAGGTATGGAATCCCGACGGTACGTTGCGATTCAGCACGCGACCGCAAATCGCTCTGCCGCTGCAGCCCGAAGGACAAAGCCAGGTCGAATTCGGCGGCGAGGAATGGCATGTGGTGACGGTGGCCGAGGGCGACCGCATCGTGCAGGTCGCCAACACCGCCGCCAATCGCGGCCTCATGTTCCAGCAGGTACGCCTGTGGATATGGATTCCTTTGGTATTGCTGATCCTCATGCTGGGCGCACTGATGTCCGGCGCGATTGACGAGGCCCTGCTGCCGCTCGATGCCCTGCGGCAGCAGATCCGCGCCCGCGCCCCGGCCCAGCTGGAACCGCTGCCGGCGGCCGACCACCCGGCCGAGATCGCCCCACTGGTCGGCGCGATCAACGACCTGATGGGGCGGCTCGATCATCTGCTCGTCAGGCAGCGCAGCTTCATCGCCGATGCCGCCCATGAAATCCGCACACCGTTGGCAGCGATCCAGCTGCAGGCACAGGTAATGACCGCCAGCACCCGGGCGGCGGACCGCGATACGGCTCTGGCCGCCTTGCGTGCCGGGGTCGAACGCGCCAGCCACCTCGTCGAACAACTGCTGCAACTGGCCCGCTACGATGCCGAATCGACCCATGCGCCGAACCTGCAGCCATGCAAGCCTGCAGACCTGGCTCGCCAGCTGGTGATCGAATTTTCGCCACAGGCCGAAGCGCGCGGCATCGACCTCGGGCTGGGCCGTTGCGATGGCGGCGAGGTAAGTGCCGATGCATCCGGACTGCGCATCCTGCTCGGCAACCTGATCGACAACGCACTGCGCTATGCCGGCTCCGGCAGCCGCGTCGATGTCGAAGTGCACAGCCACCCCGACGAAGTGTCGATCCGGGTGATCGACACCGGTCCGGGCATACCGTCCGGCTCTCGCGAACAGGTGTTCGAGCGTTTCCGCCGTCTCGCCGGCGCCGACATTCCGGGCAGCGGGCTCGGCCTCGCCATCGTCAGGGAAATCGTCGAGCTGCACCACGGCCGGATCGCTTTGCTCGACACCCCGGGCGGCGGCCTCACCGTGCACGTTGCCCTGCCCTCGGCCTGAAACTTCACCGGAACTTGCACCAAGCTGACAAAACCGCTGCTTGGTAAGTGGTCGGTAAGTCCCCGTTTTCTACAGTCTGCGCCACGGCAATCCCGCCGACCCAACCATGTACGCAAAGGGGGCCAGATGGCACAGGCAACGTATGACCGCATCCGGGCGAATCCGCAATTCCAGGCATTCGTCAGCAAACGCAACCGCTATTCAGTCTTCATGACCGTCCTCGGAGCAGCCGCCTACTACGGCTTCATCCTGCTGGTCGCCTACAACAAGGAGTTCCTCGCCAGCAAGATCGGCGCAGGCGTCACCAGCATCGGCATCCCGATCGGCGTAGGCGTGATCCTGTTCACCATCATCCTCACCTGGATCTACGTCATTCGCGCCAACAGCGAGTTCGACGCCGAGAGCGAGGCCATCGTCAAGGAGGCGATGAAATAACATGAACCACATCCATCGCATCATTCTCGCCGTCCTCGCCTTCGCCATCGCGGCAGGTGCCACGGTAGCCATGGCGGCCGGCGCCGACCTCGGCGCCACCCAGAAACAGGCCACCAACTGGACCGCCATCTCGATGTTCGCCCTCTTCGTCGCCGGCACGCTGTGGATCACCAAGTGGGCAGCCGCCAAGACAAAGTCGGCTTCGGACTTCTACACGGCCGGCGGCGGCATCACCGGTTTCCAGAACGGCCTGGCGATCGCCGGCGACTACATGTCAGCGGCCTCGTTCCTCGGCATTTCCGGACTGGTCTTCGCCAACGGCTTCGATGGCCTGATCTTCTCGATCGGCTGGCTGGTCGGCTGGCCGATCATCACCTTCCTGATGGCGGAGCGCCTGCGCAACCTCGGCAAGTTCACCTTCGCCGACGTCGCCTCCTACCGCTTCGCCCAGACGCCGGTACGCAGCTTCGCCGCCATCTCGACGCTGGTCGTCGTCGCCTTCTACATGATCGCCCAGATGGTCGGTGCCGGCCAGCTGATCAAGATCCTGTTCGGCCTCGACTACATGGCGGCGGAAATCCTCGTCGGCGTCATCATGATGATGTACGTGCTGTTCGGCGGCATGACGGCGACGACATGGGTGCAGATCATCAAGGCGGTGATGCTGCTTTGCGGCGCCTCGTTCATGGCCTTCATGGTGCTGCTGCAATTCGGCTTCTCGCCCGAAGCGCTGTTCGCCAAGGCCACCGAAGTTCATGCCAAGAAGGACGCCATCATGGGTCCCGGCGCACTGATCAAGGACCCGATCTCGGCGATTTCTGTCGGCATGGCACTGATGTTCGGCACCGCCGGGCTGCCGCACATCCTGATGCGCTTCTTCACCGTGCCGAATGCACAGGAAGCCCGCAAGTCGGTGGCCTGGGCGACAACCTGGATCGGCTATTTCTACATCCTGACCTTCATCATCGGCTTCGGCGCGATCGTGATGCTGATCCAGGATCCGGCCGCCTACTACGCGCCGAAGATGGTCGATGGTGTGCAGGCGGTCGGCCCCGACGGACAGTTGCTGTGGGACGGCCTCAAGGGCGGCGGCAACATGGCGGCGGTACATCTGTCCAACGCCGTCGGCGGCAACCTGTTCCTCGGCTTCATCTCCGCCGTCGCCTTCGCCACGATTCTGGCGGTGGTGGCCGGCCTGACGCTGTCGGGCGCCTCGGCCGTGTCGCATGACCTGTACGCGTCGGTCTGGCGTCATGGCAATGTCGATTCCGCCACCGAACTGCGCTGGTCCAAGGGCGCCACGCTGGTGCTCGGCCTGATCGCCATCCTCCTCGGCATCGCCTTCGAGAAGGAAAACGTCGCCTACATGGTAATGCTGGCATTCACTATCGCCTGCTCGGGCAACTTCCCGGTGCTGTTCATGTCGGTGCTGTGGAAGGATTGCACCACCAAGGGCGCCGTCGTCGGCGGCAGCGTCGGCCTGATCCTCGCCACCGTGCTGACCATTGGTTCCGCCAGCGTCTGGGAGGCCGTGCTCGGCAACCCGAAGGGTTCGGCCTGGTTCCCCTACAGCTCGGCCGCGCTGTTCTCGATGACCGCTGCATTCGTCACCATCTGGCTGGTATCGAAGCTGGACAACAGCGCCCAGGCAAGGAAAGAACGCGCGCTCTACACAGATCAGCAGACCCGTTCCGAAACCGGCGTGGGCGCGGCAACCGCCTCCGCTCATTAGCAGGGCTCATTGCCGCATGCCACCGGCCACCGCAAGGTGGCCGGTTTTTTTACATGTAGATGTAGCCCCCGCGTCAATGAGAAAAGCCCG
>JAVEWF010000128.1:0-4106 GCA_034004665.1 Rhodocyclaceae bacterium
GACATACCGGAAATCGGCGTCGGCCTGCGCATCAACGGCATCCCGATGGAAATCGTCCAGACCGAGAATCGCCGCGTCAAAATCGTCAAAATCCACCGCCATTGAGCCGGGAACGACAAATACGGCCGCGGCTGCGGTTATTCGGCCTTTACAAGCCAGGAGTGGCAAGGCATCATCGTCCGGATAAGGGCTAAGGAGCGGGCATGGCCACCGAAAAACAGGACGACAAGCAGCAGACCACGTTTGCCTGGGAGGGCAAGGACAAGACCGGCAAACAGGTGCGCGGCGAATTGCGCGCGGCATCGGAAACGGTCGTCCGCACCACCCTGCGCCGCCAGGGCATCATGGTCGGCAAGATCAAGAAGATTTCCTTCAAGTCCGGCGGCAAGGTCACCGACAAGGACGTCACGCTCTTCACCCGCCAGATGGCGACCATGATGAAGTCCGGTGTGCCGTTGCTGCAGGCCTTCGATATCGTCGGCAAGGGGGCCGGCAACCCGGCGGTGGGCAAGCTGCTGTTCGACATCAAGACCGACGTCGAAACCGGCTCGGCGCTGAACCAGGCATTCCGCAAGTTCCCGCTCTACTTCGACCAGCTCTATTGCAACCTCGTCGAGGCCGGTGAACAGGCTGGCATTCTCGATCAATTGCTCGATCGTCTTGCCACCTACAAGGAAAAGACCCAGGCGATCATCGGCAAGATCAAGAGCGCCCTCTTCTACCCGATCTCGGTGCTCGTGGTGGCCTTCATCGTCACCGCGGTGATCATGATTTTCGTCGTGCCCCAATTCAAGCAAGTATTCACCAGCTTCGGCGCCGACCTGCCGGGGCCGACGCTGGTGGTCATGGCGATTTCCGACTGGTTCGTCGGCAACTGGTACATCATCTTCCCGCTCATCGGCGGCGGCATCTACGGCTTCCTCTACACCTGGAAACGCTCCCTGCCGGTGCAGATATTCATGGACAAGCTGGCGCTGCGCCTGCCGATCTTCGGCGAAGTCATTCGCAAGGCGACCATCGCCCGCTGGACGCGTACCCTGTCCACGATGTTCGCCGCCGGCGTGCCGCTGGTCGAAGCCCTCGACTCGGTTGGCGGCGCATCCGGCAACTATATCTACAAGCAGGCCACGCTGCAGATCAAATCCGAAATCAGCACCGGTTCCAGCCTGACGGTCGCGATGCAGAACACCAACGTCTTTCCGAACATGGTGCTGCAGATGGTGTCGATCGGCGAGGAGTCCGGCCAGCTCGACGCCATGCTCGGCAAGGTCGCGGACTTCTTCGAGGCCGAGGTGGATGACGCGGTCGCCTCGCTTTCCAGCCTGATGGAACCGTTGATCATGGTCGTGCTGGGCGTGCTGATCGGCGGCATCATCGTCGCCATGTACCTGCCGATCTTCAAGCTCGGCGCGGTCGTCTAGACATTCTCCATGCTCATCAACGATCCGGCGACGCTGATCGTCGCCTGCGCCGTGTTCGGACTGCTCATCGGCAGCTTTCTCAACGTCGTCATCCACCGCCTGCCGATCATGATGGAACGCGACTGGCAGGCCCAGTGCGCCGAATACGCCGGTGCGCCGGCACCGGTCTTCGAACCGCTGTCCCTGGTATCGCCGCGCTCCCGCTGTCCCCATTGCGGCCATTCGGTGAGTGCGCTCGAAAACATCCCGATCCTGAGCTATCTGATTCTCAGGGGCCGCTGCAAGGGCTGCGGCCGGGCCATCAGCCCCCGCTACCCCCTCGTCGAGGCGCTTACCGGCCTGCTGTTCGGTCTTGCCGCCTGGCGCTTCGGCTTCAGCCTGGCCAGCATCGGCGCCCTGCTTTTCATCGCGGCGGCGATCGCCCTGACCTTCATCGATTTCGACAGGCAACTGCTGCCGGACGACATCACGCTGCCCCTGGTCTGGGCCGGCCTGCTGTTCAATCTCGACGGCACCTTCGTTCCCCTTTCCCAGGCGGTGATCGGCGCCGCCGCCGGCTACCTGTCCCTCTGGTCCGTCTATTGGCTGTTCAAGCTCGCCACCGGCAAGGAAGGCATGGGCTATGGCGACTTCAAGCTGCTGGCGGCCATCGGTGCCTGGCTCGGCTGGCAGATGCTGCCGGCGGTCATCCTGCTCTCATCCTTCGTCGGCGCCGTGGTCGGCATCATCCTGATCGTCCTGGCCCGCCATGGCCGCAATGTGCCGATTCCATTCGGCCCATATTTGGCCGCCGCCGGCCTGCTCGCCCTGTTCTGGGGAAAACAGCTCAACCAGACCTACCTCGGCCTGATCTAGGCTTGATTCCCCGCGCCTCCGCACCCATTTATGGGGGCGGCGAATGTCTTTTCGCTCAGGCGCTTATATAATTTGCAAAATTTCCCCGGAGATACCCCATGCCCATCTACGCTTACCGTTGCAGCCAATGCGGTTTCGAGAAGGACGTCCTGCAAAAGATGTCCGACGCCCCCCTGACTCAATGCCCGGAGTGCAAGACCGAGAATTTCAGCAAGCAACTCACCGCCGCCGGTTTCCAGCTCAAGGGCAGCGGCTGGTACCAGACTGACTTCAAGGGCGGCGCCAAGCCCGCGCCAAAGTCCGACAACCCGCCGCCCTGCCAGGGTGGCTCGGGTTCATGCGCTTGTAACTGACGGCCGGCGAGACTCCCCTGAAAAAATACTTCATCACGGGACTCCTGATCTGGATCCCGCTCGTGATCACCGCCTGGGTGCTGACGGCCATCGTCGGCACCATGGACCAGTCCCTGCGCCTGCTCCCGGAGACGATGCACCCGGTGAACCTGCTGGGCTTCCACATCCCGGGCGCGGGCGCCCTACTGACGCTGCTCGTGGTCTTCCTGACCGGCCTGGTGACCGCCAACATCATCGGCCAGAAGCTGGTGCGCTTCTGGGAAGGGGTGCTGGCGCGCATCCCGGTCGTCAAGTCGATCTACTACAGCGTCAAGCAGGTCAGCGACACCCTGTTCTCCGGCAACGGCGAGGCCTTCCGCAAGGTGCTGCTGGTGCGCTATCCGCACCCGGAAGCCTGGTCGGTCGCCTTCCAGAGCGGCAGTCCGGCCCCCCAGATCAGCGAGATGCTCAGGGACGAGCATGTCAGCGTCTTCATCCCGACCGCACCCAGCCCGGTGAACGGCTTTTTCTTTTTTGTGAAGAAAAGCGAAACCATCGAACTCGACATCAGCGTCGACGATGCCTTGAAGTACATCGTCTCGATGGGCGTGGTCCCGCCGCAACGGCGCTATCCCAACCTCGTCGGCCGCGCCCAGAACGAATGACCCACCCCGGCGCCCCGGACACCGTCCCGCCAGCGCCGACTTTTAGAACCTGAACGGAAACTCCCATGCGTACTCACTACTGCGGCCAACTGAACGCCGGCCACGTCGACCAGATCGTCACCCTCTGCGGCTGGAATCATCGCCGCCGCGACCACGGCGGCGTGATCTTCATCGACCTGCGCGACCGCGAGGGCATCGCCCAGATCGTCTGCGATCCCGACCGCCCCGAGATGTTCAAGCTGGCCGAGGCCGTACGCAACGAGTTCGTGCTGAAGATCACTGGCAAGGTGCGCCGCCGTCCCGCCGGCACCGAGAATGCCAACATGGCCTCGGGCGAGATCGAGATTCTTTGCCATGAACTCGAAATCCTTAACGCCGCTGCCACACCGCCCTTCCAACTCGACGACGAGAACCTCTCCGAGAACGTGCGCCTAACGCACCGCGTCATCGACCTGCGCCGCCCGCAGATGCAGAAGAACCTGATGCTGCGCTACAAGACGGCACGCGCCTTCCGCCGCTTCCTCGACGACCACGGCTTCATCGACATCGAGACGCCGATGCTGACCAAGTCCACCCCCGAGGGCGCCCGCGACTACCTGGTGCCCTCGCGCGTGCATCCCGGCCAGTTCTTCGCCCTGCCCCAGTCGCCGCAGCTGTTCAAGCAGCTCCTGATGGTGGCCGGCTACGACCGTTACTACCAGATCACCAAGTGCTTCCGCGACGAGGACCTGCGCGCCGACCGCCAGCCCGAGTTCACCCAGGTCGATATCGAGACCTCGTTCATGGACGAGACCGCGATCACCGGCCTGATCGAAAAACTGATCCGCTACGTC
>JAVEWF010000129.1:0-4085 GCA_034004665.1 Rhodocyclaceae bacterium
GAATGGCCGGCCAAGTCGAACCCGGCGCTCGACCTCTACCTGCCCTCGACGGTGCTCGTCACGGGTTTCGACATCATCTTCTTCTGGGTGGCGCGCATGGTGATGATGACCAAGCACATCACCGGCAAGATTCCCTTCCAGCACGTCTATGTGCATGGCCTGATCCGCGATGCGGAAGGCCAGAAGATGAGCAAGTCCAAGGGCAATGTGCTCGACCCGATCGACCTGATCGACGGCATCGGCATCGACGACCTGGTCGCCAAGCGCACCACCGGGCTGATGAACCCGAAGCAGGCCGAGCAGATCGAGAAGCGTACGCGCAAGGAATTCCCTAACGGCATCGCCGGCTTCGGCACCGACGCGTTGCGCTTCACCTTCCTTTCGCTCGCCTCGCCCGGCCGCGACATCAAGTTCGACATGCAGCGCTGCGAGGGCTACCGCAACTTCTGCAACAAGCTATGGAACGCCACGCGCTTCGTGCTGATGAACTGCGAAGGCAAGGACTGCGGCCTCGACACCCAGGCCGCCTGCGATGCCGCCTACCTGGACTTCTCGCCGGCCGACCGCTGGATCGTCAGCCTGCTGCAGCACGTCGAGGCAGAAGTGGCCAAGCACTTCGCCGACTATCGCTTCGACCTGCTGGCGAAGACCATCTACGAATTCGTCTGGGACGAGTACTGCGACTGGTATGTCGAACTGGCCAAGGTGCAGATCCAGAACGGCAGCGAAGCCCAACAGCGCGCCACCCGGCGCACGCTGGTGCGCGTGCTGGAAACCGTGCTGCGCCTGGCTCACCCGCTGATCCCCTTCATCACCGAGGAGCTCTGGCAGCAGGTCGCCCCCGTCGCCGGTCGCGCAAAAGTCGGCGCTGGCGAGACGGTGATGCTGCAGTCCTATCCGGTCGCCGAGCCGTCGCGCCGCGACCCCTCGGCCGAAGCCTGGGTGGCCACGCTCAAGTCGCTCGTCAGCGCCTGCCGCAGCCTGCGCGGGGAAATGAATCTATCGCCCGCCCAGCGCGTGCCGCTGATCGGCACGGGCGACCTCACGGCACTGCGGCGGTTCGCCCCGTATTTGTCGGCGCTGGCCAAGCTCTCCGAGGTGACGGCCCAGGAAAGCCTGCCGGACGGCGATGCCCCGGTTCAGATCGTCGGCGACTTCCGCCTGATGCTCAAGATCGAGATCGATGTCGCGGCGGAAAAGGAGCGGCTCGGCAAGGAACTGGCCCGCGTCGAGGGCGAGATCGCCAAGGCGGAAAAGAAACTCTCCACCGAGAGCTTCGTCGCCCGCGCCCCGGCCAACGTCGTTGCCCAGGAGCGCGAGCGGCTGGCGAGCTTCAACGCGCTGCGCGAAAAGCTCACCGCCCAACTGGCCAAGTACGCTTAATTGCCGCTGGCCTGATAGGCACCGCCAGCCACCTTGGCCATCATCGCGGCCGTGCTGTCCGGGTGGCTGGCGATGCCCATGAACTGGAACATGCCCAGCTCGGGCCAGGCCAGCGCCGTGCGATAGCGGGCGAACAGGGCATGGGCCTTGTTGTCCACCACGAAGATTTCCCATGGCAGCGCGGCCACATGGTCCGCGCCGATCTTCTTCGCCCACCAGCCCTCGCCGTCCTCCGGATCGTTGGTGGCGACGCCGAACACGGCCAGCTTCTTCTCCGGCATCACCACTTCGTAGACCTTCGCGGTCTTGGCGACACCCTTGGCCAGATTGTCGCGAATCGTCTTCACCGCCTCGTCGAAGCTGGCGTGCGCCTTCAATTCGCTCTTGTCGCCGAAGCGCTCCATGCCGGCCATGTAGCGATAGCCCGGCAAATCCTCCGGCTTGACCTCGCCGCCGAAGGGCTTGCCGGCACCGAGGACCTGCTGCAGCCTGGCGGTGGCGGACTTGACCGCCGCCTCGGCCTTGGCGTAATCCTGCCGCAGGTAAGCGCGCTGCCAGTATTCGAGGTTCTGATAGGAAATGGAACCGTCGGCCTTGACGCCGACGCGGATCGGCAAGCCGACCACGGCCGAACCGCCAATCTGGGTCAGGGCGGCGGCAAGTCCCGGCTCGGTCACGATGATCGCGCCATGCTGGGGCAGGCCAGCGGGCTGGTGGCGCCCGATCACGGCAAAACCCGCCGCCGTCAGCTTTTGCTCGACGGTCGCCATCGTTGCCTTCAGATCGCCGCCCGGCTGCTTGTCGCCGCCGACATAGGGTTGCAGCGCGTGCGCCAGCATCGAAAATGCTACGAGCGCGCAGCCAGTGATGATTTTTTTCATGGGTCTCCTCCGTTGTGTGTGTTGGAATGGTTTTTTTATTTGCCCGGGCAACAAAAAGGCCGGCTAGGCCGGCCTTTTTGCTCATGGCTACCCGATCAGAAGCGGTGGCTGTACATCAGCTGCCAGTTGTGGGTTTGCTCGTGGGTAGTTTTCATCAAAGTGGAGAGCGAGTTCGTCGTGGATACTTCGGGAGCGTAGGAATAGGAAAAATCGATGCTGGATGCGGTGCTGAAGGCATAGCCGAAACCCAACGTGTAGTGGTTCTTTATCGTTGCCGGGAACAGATAATTGACATACTTGTTAGGCACCGGGTTGTCGGCGATATTCACGCCGGCACGCAGCGTGAGCGCGTCGGTGTATTTGTAGGAGCCACCGATCATGACCACGTTCTGGTCATCCCACTCCTGCGGCATCGTGATACCCATGGTTTGCCCCGCCATGCCCATCGCGGTATTCACCGCGCCGGAGTCGGCGACAAAGCTCATCTTCATGCTCTTCATGGTGTCGGCCCAGCCAATGCGCTTGTAGTCGGCAGCCAGCATCAAGCGATCATTGACCTGGTAGGCGAGGCCGATGCCGAAGGTTTCCGGCCATTGGAAATCGACCACCTTCAGCTTGCCGGTAATGGACATGACACCACTGCCATCGGGGGTCATGGCGGCAGGCACGCCCATCTTCATGGCGCCGTTACCCGACATGTCCTTCAAACTGGTCTTGGCATGATAGACGGCACCGATCGACAGCTGAGGGGTGGCCTGCCACTGGAAGCCGATATTCCCCGCCCAACCGTCCGTCTTCAGGCGCTGCTTCATCTTGTTGTCGCCCTCGGAAAAATCGAACTGCGCCCAGGTCACATCGAAGCCGGGCATCGCCATGAAGGTACCCATGGCGAGCGGCAGGGTGCTCGTGGGCGACATCGCGGCCATGGTGGATGTGCCGCCCAGAATCTGCGCGAATTGCGACCCGGTCATGCTCATCTGCAGGTCGAGCCCCCCCCAGAGATAGTCGATGGAACCGCCGACCTTGAACTTGTCGGTCACATCGTAGGCGAGCGGCAACATCAGGCGGCCGAGTCCGAGTTCGGAACGATTCTCCTGCCCGGATGCGCCCATCGCCCCGCCCATCATCGACTGGGAGCCGCTGAGGAAGGAGTTCCTGCCGTATTCGGTGCCCATGCCGCCCTGGGCCATCATGCCCAGACCGAAGGTAAACCGTTCCAGCTTGCGCACATAGCCGACGGCGGGCATGTAGTAGGCATCACCGTCGGAGCCGGCCTTCATGCCCATCATCGAGGAGTTGACGTTCGGATGCAGGCCGCCGATCGCGACATCGAGGCGGCTGGAGCCACTCTTCATCATGCCCAGCGTGGCCGGGTTGTTGATCATGCCGGCGGTGCCGTTGTCGTATGCGTAGGACGCGCCACCCATGCCGGTCGCGACCGGGCCGTAGCCCTCCATGTTCATGCCGTTGGTGGCAAAGGCCGGAGCGGCGAGGCCGGAGACGGCGATCAGCGCGGCGATTTTTTTGAGCTTCATGGTCCCCCCTGATGGGTTTTTATTCAAGCTGTTGGAGAAATACGCCGACCGAGGCCGGCACGTGGGTCAGACTCTAGGATGTCAAACAACGGATGCCAACCGCTTCCCTCATCTCCGTCGTTCGGCATCCCGTCATCGTTGTAATGGTGCGACAAAGGATCAAATGAACAAGGTGACGTCCGCCTTCTGGGCGACGGGCAGGAACGAGGCCGCGCCGACGTAGTCCATGCCTTCGACGAAGTCGTCATGGCTGAAGCCGAACAGCTCGACGGTCATCTGGCAGACG
>JAVEWF010000130.1:0-4082 GCA_034004665.1 Rhodocyclaceae bacterium
TCGCCGGAGTCATCGTGCGGCAGGCTTCGATGCGCTTTCCGCAGGTCGAGTTCCGCGTCAGCGAAGGCTGGGCGGAGCACGGCCAGGGCATGAACCAGATAGCCGCCTACATCGAGAAGCATTGGGAGCGCTGGGCAGCGGGCGTGCTCGATCCGGTGCGCGGTGATCAGCAGCGTGTCCCATAGCTGAGGGGCGGTTCGAGATTGCAGCTGCGCAACAGGTCGGCGTCGGCGAAGACGTCCGCCGGCAATCCGTCGGCGACGATGCGGCCTGCATGCATGACGAGGACGCGCTGGCACAGGTCGAGGACCATGTCCAGATCGTGGGTGGCGACGATCTTGGTGTGAGCGAAGCCGGCCAGCAAGCGGATGAGCCGGCGCCGGGCGGCCGGGTCAAGGCCGCTGCTCGGTTCGTCCATGACGAGGATGCTGGGCTGCATGACCAGTACGCCGGCAATGGCGACGGCGCGTTTCTCGCCGCCGGAGAGCCGATAGGGCGGGCGCGAGCGCAAGTGCGCCGCGCCGACGGTTTCCAGCGCCCGCATGACGCGCGCCTCGATCTCCGCCGGCGCCAGTCCCTGATGATTCAAGCCAAAGGCGATATCGTCGAAGACGGTGGGCATGAACAACTGGTCGTCCGCGTCCTGGAAGATCATGCCGGCGGTGCGCCGCACCTCGGCGAGGTTCTCGCGCGAGATCGGGAAGTCGCCGATGCGCACCTCGCCGCGGCTGGGCTTCAGCACGCCGTTGAGGTGGAGCAGCAGCGTCGACTTGCCCGCGCCGTTGCCGCCGATGATGGCCACCGATTCGCCATGGCGGATCGTGAAGCTGACGCCATCCAGCGCGGGGTGCCCGTCGGGATAGGCGTAGCCGAGATCACGGGCTTCGACGAGATGGTGGCTCATGTGGCGATCCCCATCAGCCAGCGACCCAGCAGCGCGGTTGGGTCGGTCGCGCGCAGCCACGCCAGGACGACCAGGCAGGCGGCGAGGAATGCCGTGTCGCGCCAATGCCAGGAAAGGGGCAGCCCGACTTGCGGCATCTGCCCGTCGTAGCCGCGCGAGAGCATGGCCTGGTGGATGCGCTGGGCGCGTTCCAGCGTGCGCAGCAGCAGGTGCCCGAGCATGGAGCCATAGACGGCGAGTGGCAGCGTGGAGGTGCCCTGCGAACGGAGTTCGCGCGCCAGGTTCATGCGGCCGAGTTCGCCGCCCAGCACCACGATATAGCGGTGCATGAACAGCAATTGCGTCGTCAGCACGCGGGGCACGCCGAGCCGGTCGAGCGCGGCGCACAGGCGATGCATGCCAAGACATGCGACCAGGATCAGTGTCGCCGCGACGGTCAGCACCGTGCGGATCAGGATCGACGTCAGGGACAGCCAGCCGCCCGAAATGGGCTGGCCGAGCAGTTCAAGGTGCGGGGTCGTGTCGAACAGGGGATTGAAGAGGCCGACCATCAGTGCGAATGGCAGCGCCAGCAGGACCTTGCGTCCGATTCTGGCCAGGCCGATATCGCCGAGTCGCGCCAGCACGACGGGAAAGAATGCCAGCGGCAGCAAGGCCGCGACCGCGTGGCGATCGAACGAGACGACCGTCAGGATGAAGGCCATGGTGGCGAGGATCGTCGCCCGCGGGTCGATGCGCGACAGCCAGCTGGCCTGATCGGCCGTCGCGTCGAGCGAGCGAACCTCCCGCAGCAGCCCTTCGATGCTGCCCATGCGGGACCGGGTTAGCCGCTGGTGCGGGCGCGCCGCGGCCGCAGGAGGAAGCCGATGGCCATCACGAGGACAAGCGTTCCCAGTCCGCCCAGCACGCCGGCCGTCGAAGTGCCGGCATCGACGGCGGGCCAGGCTGGTTCTTCTTCTCCAGCGGCTTCTGCCGACGCCGGGAAGGCATAGTTGGGCATCGGGGCGATGCGCTCCTGAAGTCGCGCGAGCCACTGATGCACGGCGGACTCTTCGCCTTCCACCTCGGGCTTGCCGGTGACCTGCTCGATCGACCATTCCAGGCCGTCCGGATGCGACGAAGCGAACCAGGAGAACAGTCCGCCGGTCGCCAGGGCGAGGGCGACGAACAGGGCGACGATCCGGGTCGGGAAGCTGGCGGTTGCGCCAGCGGTCGTGGTGTCATCGACAGCGACCAGATCCGGTCGCGCACCGTAGACGAAAGCGATGATGGCGGCGGTGGCCAGGCCTTCCACCAGACCGATGGCCAGGTGAATCGGCTGCATCAGCAACAGGAAGGTGCTCAAGGGCAGGCTGCTGATGCCGGACAACTGCGTTTCGATCACCACGCCGAGCGCACCCAGTTGCAAACCGATCACCGTGGTCAGCACGGTGATCAGCGCCAGCCGGTTCCTGGAGGGCGACGCCCCGGCCGCCCTGACCAGCGGCCGGTAGATCAGGGGATAAGCGATGAGGCAGGGGAAGACGCCGAGATTGAAGATGTTGGCGCCCAGCGCGAGCAGGCCGCCGTCCGCGAAGAACAGCGCCTGCACGGTCAAGACGGAGGCGATGACGACGAAGGCCGCCGGGCCGCCGAGCAGGATCGCCAGCAGCAGGCCGCCACCGATGTGGCCGCTCGACCCGGTGCCGGGAATCGTGAAGTTGATCATCTGCCCGGCGAAGACGAAGGCGCCCAGCACGGCCATCAAGGGCACGAGATGGTCACGCGCATCGCCGCGCAAATGTTTCGAGCACCAGGCGAGGGTACCGGCGGATGCCGCCCATAAGGTGGCACCGACGGCGGGGGAAAGCAGGGCGTCTGCCATGTGCATGATGAGACCTCCGGATAAAGTCGATCAGAATTCCCAGGCGATGCCGAGATTGCCGAAGCCGCGGTCGTTGCCGCGGCCGACGGAACCGTAGAGCCTGAGGCCGTCGAGGATCTCGTAGCGCAGGCCGATCGCCTTGTCCGGGCCGGCATGCTCTTCCCCGAAAACCTCGGCCGTCAGCTGGAGCTTTTCCATCAGCGGGAACTCGTAGCCGACGCCCCAGTTGTGGAGGGTCTCGCTGTCGCCCGCCGTGTCGCTGTCCGCCTGCACCTTGACGCGCGTCGAGCCGAGGTTCATGTGCAGCACCTGGCCGTTTTCAAGACGGTAGGTGGCGAGGCCGGCGAAGGAATATTCCTTCTCGGTGAACCTGTCCGGCGCCGAACGCTCATTGACGCGCGCATGGCCGTAGCCAAAGCTCACGCCCAGCGACCAGCCGGTATCGTTCTGGATCGGCACCCACTTGATGCCGACGCCCGTGGCGCGCACCTTGGTGGCAGGGCTGGGATCACGATCGGTTTCGCGGGCGAAGGTCAGGCCGATCTCGACGTTTTCGATCAAACCATAGCCGAACCCGAGTTCGGCGCTGCGCGCCTTGTCGTCGCGACCCAGCACGCCCTCGATCTTCATGCCGCCGACGTCGAGCGTGCCGGCGTCGTCGGTGTTCATCGGGCCTTCGGCGAGCGCGGGTGCGGAAAACAGGAGAAACAGCGGAACGAGACAAGCGGCGGTTACGACATTCTTCTTGCGACAATCCAGCATAAAGCCCCCTGGTTGAGTGTGACGAATTTACATAATTGTAATACCTCGATCCGACAAAGCAATCGCCGCTGTGCATATCGCGGCGCTGGTCCGGAAGCGGGGCCGGTAGAATCGCGGGCGTGAATCTCCTCGCTTTCGAAGCCTCTACCCAGCGCCTTTCCGTCGCCCTCTGGCGCGACGGCCTGATTTCCGAAAAAACGGCGGACGTTCCCAATGGTGGTTCGGAACGCCTGCTGCCGTGGGCGAACGAACTCGTCGCCGAGGCCGGTATTGCCTTCAAGGATCTCGACGGCATCGCCTTCGGCGCCGGTCCGGGCGGCTTCACCGGTTTGCGGCTGGCCTGCGGCGTCGCGCAGGGGCTGGCCTACGGCCTCGATCTGCCTGTCGTGCCGGTGTGCACGCTCGCGGCGCTGGCGCTGGTGGCGGGTGAAGGCAGGGTGCTCGCCTGCCTCGACGCACGCATGAACGAGGTGTATGTGGCGGCCTATGTCGTGGCGGGCGATGGCGTCGAAGAGATCTTGGCGCCGAAAGTCGGGCCTGGCGGGACGGTGG
>JAVEWF010000044.1:0-15668 GCA_034004665.1 Rhodocyclaceae bacterium
TCCATGCCGACGAACCACTGCGTCGTGGCGCGGTAGATGGTCGGCGTCTTGTGGCGCCAGCAGTGCATGGTGCTGTGGACGATCTCGGCGCTGTGCATCAGGTGGCCGACCTCGGCCAGCTTGGCGATGATTTCCGGGTTGGCCTTCCAGACGTTCATGCCGCCGAAGAACGGCAGGTCGGCGGCGTAGCGGCCATCGCCCTGCACCGGCGTGAGGATCTCGTCGTTGCTCATGCCGGCGCGCTTGCAGGAGACGAAGTCTTCCATGCCGTAGGCCGGCGCGCTGTGCACGATGCCGGTGCCGGTATCGAGCGTGACATAGTCGCCGAGGAATACCGTCGAGGCGCGGTCGTAGAACGGATGGCGGAACTGCATGCGGTCGAGCGCGATGCCCTGACATGCGCCCAATACCCTGCCTTCGAGGCCGTAGCGTTCCAGCGCGCTCGCCCGCAGCTCGGCAGCCAGGATCAGCAGGCCCCTGGGCGTATCGACGAGTTCATAGACGAACTCGGGATGCACGTTGAGCGCCTGGTTGCCGGGAATCGTCCAGGGCGTCGTCGTCCAGATCACCGCATAGGCGGGCTTCTCCGGCAGGGCGGCGACGCCGAACGAACTGGCGAGGCGGCCGCGCTCGGCGGCGTCGAGCGGAAAGGCCACGTCGATGGCCGGGCTCTTCTTGTCGGCGTATTCGACTTCCGCCTCGGCCAGCGCCGAGCCGCAGTCGAAGCACCAGTTCACCGGCTTGAGGCCCTTGAAGAGATAACCGCGACGATACATCTCGCCGAGGGCGCGGATTTCGTCGGCCTCGGTGCGGAACTTCATCGTCAGATAGGGATTGCCCCAGTCGCCGAGCACGCCCAGGCGGATGAAGTCCTTCATCTGGCGCTCGACCTGTTCCTGCGCGTAGCTGCGGCAGAGCGCACGCGCCTTGTTGCCTTCGAGGTGCTTGCCGTGGGTCTTCTCGATCTGGTGCTCGATCGGCAGGCCGTGGCAGTCCCAGCCCGGGATGTAGGGCGCGTCGAAGCCGGCCAGCGTCTTCGAGCGGACGATGATGTCCTTGAGGATCTTGTTCACCGCATGGCCGATGTGGATATCGCCGTTGGCATAGGGCGGGCCGTCGTGCAGCACGAAGCGCGGGCGCCCTTTGGCCGCCGCGCGGATCTTCTGGTAGAGCTGCTGCTCCTGCCATGCCTTGACCCAGCCCGGTTCGCGCCTGGCGAGGTCGCCGCGCATCGGGAAGGGCGTGTCGGGCATGTTCAGGGTCTTGCGATAGTCGGACTTCTGGTCAGCCATGATGTTTGCCTGAGAAATATTCCTGCGTCGCCTGCACGTCGCGGGCAATCTGCGCGGTCAGCGCCTCGAACGAATCGTACTTCGCCTCGTCGCGCAGCTTGTGCAGCAAATGTACGGTGACGTGCGCACCGTAGATCTGCTGGTCGAAATCGAACAGATGCACTTCCAGCACCGGCCGCAGGCCGAAGCCCAGCGTCGGCCGCACGCCGAGGCTGGCCGCGCCCGGCAGGTGGCGTTTGTCGAGGCCGGACACCGTCGCGGCGAATACGCCGGTCAGCGCGACCCGCTTGCGCTTGAGCTGGATGTTCGCCGTCGGAAAGCCGAGTTTCCGGCCGATCTTGTCGCCATGCACGACGCGGCCTGAAATGCAGTAGGGACGGCCGAGCAGGCGGCCCGCGTGCTCGAGTTCCCCGGCGCCGAGTGCGTCGCGAACGGCAGAACTGGAAACCCGTTCGCCATTGATTTCGATGGTGTGCATCGCCTCGACGCCGAAGCCGTGCTGTTGCCCGGCCGACTGCAGCATGGCGAAGTCGCCGGCCCGTCCCTTGCCGAAGCGGAAGTCGTCGCCGATGATCAGGTGGCGGACGCACAGCCCCTGCACCAGCACGCGTTCGATGAACTCCTCGGCATTCAGGCCGGCCAGCTTGCGGCTGAAGTGCAGCAGGAAGACCTCCTCCACGCCGCAACCCTCGAGCAGGCCGAGCTTCTCGCGCAGGCTGGTGAGGCGGGCCGGCGCCTGCTCCGGGGCGAACAGCTCGCGCGGATGCGGCTCGAAGGTCATCACCGCCGGCGGCAGGCCGTGCTGGCGGGCCGTGGCGACGAGGCGTTCGAGCAGGGCACGATGGCCGAGATGCACGCCATCGAAATTGCCGATGGCCAGCACCCGGGCATCGGTCGCCTGCGCCGGAAAGGTTCGATAAAGCTGCATCGGGAGGTGCCGGGAAATGCCGTGGGGAGGCGCCGGATTGTATCAGCCCGTCTAGAAGGAGACAGCGGCGATCCTCGACCTGGACAGCGGCGGATTGAGGGCGAAATAGCGCTGGATGCCGCCCAGCAGGGCGTCGGCCATCTTGTCCTGGTAGCCATCGTCCGTCAGGCGCTGCTCCTCCTCGGGATTCGAGATGAAAGCGGTCTCGACGAGGATGGACGGAATGTCCGGCGCCTTCAGCACGGCGAAGCCGGCCTGCTCGACGTGGCCCTTGTGCAGCGTGTTGATGCCGCCGATCTCGCCCAGCACGGCCTTGGCGAGCTTGAGGCTGTCGTTCAGCGTGGCCGTCTGAGACAGGTCGAGCAGCGTGCGGGCAAGGTGCGGATCCTTGACGCCGATGTTCACGCCGCCGATCAGGTCGGCCGCGTTTTCCTTGTTCGCCAGCCAGCGCGCCGCCGTCGAACTGGCGCCGTTCTCCGACAGCACGAACACCGACGAGCCGCGCGCGGTCGGCTTGACGAAGGCGTCGGCATGCACGGACACGAAAAGGTCGGCCCGCACCCGCCGCGCCTTGGCGACGCGCTGGCCGAGCGGGATGAAATAGTCGCCATTGCGCGTCAGCAGCGCGCGCATGTTCGGCTGGGCGTCGATCTTGGCCTTGAGGCGGCGGGCGATCTCGAGGGTGACGTTCTTTTCGAGGCTGCCGCCGCGGCCGACGGCGCCCGGGTCTTCACCGCCGTGGCCGGGATCGATCACCACGGTGACCAGCCGGGCGATGTCGGGCGTTTGCGCCGGCGCCGGCGGGCGCCCCGTCCCGTCGAAAAGGTCGGACTTGCCGTGCTTCTCGAGCAAGGCCATCAGCGGGTCGGGCGGTTCGTTGGGATAGAGGTCGAGCACCAGCCGGTGGCCGTAGTCGCCGACCGGCTTGAGGCTGAACACCTGCGGCCTGACTTCGCCCTTGAGCTCGATGACGATGCGCACCACGTCCGGCTTGAAGCGGCCGGCGCGGATCAGCCTGATCTGCGGATCGTTCTCGAGAATCTTGCCCGGCAGGCTTTGCAGCACGGAATTGAATTCGACCTCCTCGATGTCGAGCACCAGCCGGTCGGGATTCTTCAGCATCTGCTGGCTGAAGCGCAGCGGCTGGTCGTGCTCCAGCGTGACGCGCGTGTAGTCTTCGGCCGGCCAGACGCGTACGGCGAGCAAGGTCGGCGCGGCTCGGGCCATGGCCCGGGCAAGCGGCGTCAGGGAAAGAATCAGGGCGGCGCCGGCGGCGTGCAGGAAGTCGCGGCGAGTGAAGCCGGCAGGGCGTTCAGCCATTGCCGCCCCCGGTTGCCGTCAGCCAAGAGGCGGGCGCGCCGTCCCGTTCCTTCCAGTGTGAGCTGGATGCGCAGGTCGGCGGCCGGCAAATACGGCTGCGCCCGGTCCGGCCATTCGACCAGACAGGCGCCGCTTTCGGAGAAATATTCGTCCAGGCCTGCATCGATAAACTCTTCCGGAACACTGAACCTATAGAAATCAAAGTGATACAAGTTTAACCCAGAAATCACATGAGGTTCAACCAGCGTGTAGGTGGGACTCTTCACCGTCTCGCCGGCGCCGACTTTTTGCAACAGCCCGCGCACGAGGGTGGTCTTGCCCGCGCCCAGGTCGCCCTCGAGGTATACGACGGCCGCCGGCGTCAGGTCTTGAGGCAGGCTGGCCGCGAGCGCCGCGCCCAGCGCGAGCGTCGCGGCCTCGTCGGGCAAGCCTATTTCACGACAGTTATCATCGGCAGCATGCATGACTGGAACGCGCTGAAGGAAAGGATTCGCGACTGGGGCCGGGAACTGGGTTTCGGGGCCGTGGGCTTTGCCGGCATCGATCTCGGATCGGCTGAAACCGGTCTGCTGGACTGGCTTGCCGCCGGCTGTCACGGCGGGATGGATTATATGGCCGCCCATGGCACGAAACGGTCTCGTCCCGCCGAACTGGTGCCGAGCACGCGTACGATCATTACTTGCCGCATGGACTATCTGCCGACGATAAATCGCCGTCCCGCCGACGCCGACTTTGCGGAGATCTCCCGCTACGCGCAGGGCCGCGACTATCACAAGCTGATCCGCAACCGCCTGCAGAAGCTGGCCGACCGCATCGTCGGCGAGGTCGGCGATTTCGGCTACCGCGTCTTCACCGATTCCGCCCCCGTGATGGAGGTGGCGCTGGCGAAAAACGCAGGCATCGGCTGGCGCGGCAAGCACACGCTGCTGTTGACGCGCGAGGGCTCATGGTTCTTCCTCGGCGAAATCTTCGTCGATCTGCCCCTGCCCCCCGACGAGCCGACAGAAGCACACTGCGGCACCTGCACCGCCTGCCTCGACGCCTGCCCGACCGGCGCCTTCCTCGGACCGTACCGACTCGACGCACGGCGCTGCATTTCCTACCTGACCATCGAACTGAAGGGCAGCATTCCGGAAGACTTGCGGCCGCTCATCGGCAACCGCATCTACGGCTGCGACGACTGCCAGCTCGCCTGCCCGTGGAACCGCTTCGCACCGGCGACGCGGGAGGCGGACTTCCTGCCGCGGCACGGCCTCGACTGTGCTTCGCTGGTCGAACTGTTCGCCTGGACGGAAACCGATTTCAACGACCGGCTCGCCGGTTCGCCGATCCGCCGCATCGGCCATGAATGCTGGCTGCGTAATATCGCCGTGGCGCTGGGCAATGCGGCCCCCTCGCCCGCTGCGCGGGTAGCGCTCGATATGCGACGGGATCATCCGTCCGCGCTGGTGCGCGAACACGTGGCCTGGGCGCTGGCGCGGTTCTAGCGCCGTCCCGCCAGCGCCGACTTTGCTATCCGGGCTGGTCGCCTGTCGCGACCGGGCGCGCCGGGTCGCTGCACCACTCGCTCCACGAGCCCGCGTACAGCTTCGATCCCGACAAGCCGGCCAGTTCCATGCCGAGCACATTGACGCAGGCCGTCACGCCGGAACCGCACATGTGCACGACGCACTTCGGATCGCTGTCGCCGATCAGGTCGGCAAACTCGGCCCGCAACTCGTCGGCCGGCTTGAAGTGAACGGCGGCATCGTCGAGGCTGTCGAAATAGAAGAAATTGAGCGCCCCGGGCACATGGCCGGCGACCGGGTCGAGCGTCTCGTTCTGGCCAGCGTAGCGCTCCTCGCTGCGGCCGTCGATCAGCAGCATGTCCGGCTGGCCCAGGTGCGCCGCGACATGGGCGGCATCGACCAGCATCCCCGGCCGCGGCCGGGCGACGAATTGCGCCGGGGGTACCGGGCGGACATCGGTTTCGAAGGGCAGCTTGGCACGCCGCCAGGCCGGCAGGCCGCCGTTCAGCACCGCCACCTTGTCATGGCCCAGCCAGCGCAACAGCCACCAGAGTCGGCTGGCGAAGGCGCTCGCTTCGTTGTCGTAGCAGACCACCTGGGTATCCGGTCCGATGCCGCACTCGCTCATGCGCTGCGCAAAAGCGTCGATGTCGGGCAGCGGATGGCGGCCGTTCGTGCCGGTCATCGGCCCCGACAGGTCGCGGTCGCAGTGCATGAACAGCGCGCCCGGGATGTGGCCCTTGGCGTAGGCCTGCTCGCCGTAGGCGGTGTTGCCGAGGTCGTGGCGGCAGTCGAAGACACGCCAGGCCGGATCGTCGAGATGGTCTGCCAGCGTTTCGACGCTGACGAGCTTGTCGTAGCCGGCAGACATCAGCCCGCCTCCGCCAGCCAGGCGCGCGCCTCGTCGCGGTCGGCGAAGACCCGCAGTTCGGCATTCACGAACAGGGTTTCGAGCCAGGCGCTCCACGCCACCCACTGGCTGTCGGTGACCACGGCGATGCGCCGGAAGTCGCCGCCGTGGATGCGCGAGAACTTGATTTCCTCGACCGCCATGTCGATCGTGAAGCCGGCCATCTCGCGCAGGTCGAACAGCAGGCTGTGCGAGCCGTCGAACAAGTCGTTGGCGATCAGGTATTCCTCGAACTCGGTGAAGTCGTCGAGGGTGAATTCGCCCATCACGGCGAGATTGACGCGCTGTGCGCTGTGGTCGACGGTGATCATTTTTCGGTCAAAGCCTCCTGCATGGTACGGCGATAGAACTCGTGGAAGTGCTGCATGCCATCCTCCATCGGCGATTGATAGGGTCCGACTTCGCTGCGCCCCTGCTTGAGGAGCGCGTGGCGGCCGCGGTCCATGCGCTCGCCGATGTCGTCGTCCTCGATCGCCGTCTCCATGTAGGCGGCCTGCTCGGCCTTGATGAACTCCGGCTCGAACAGCGCGATGTCCTCGGGATAATAGAACTCGACGACGTTCAGGGTGCGATCGACGTCCTGCGGGATCAGCGTGGAGACGACGAGCACGTGCGGATACCACTCGACCATGATGTTCGGGTAGTAGGTGAGCCACACCGCGCCCTGCTTCGGCAGCTCGCCGTTGTAGTAGTCGAGCACGGCCTTGTGCCATTTCGCGTAGGTCGACGACCCGGTCTTCGCCAGCGAGGTGATGCCGACCTTCTGCACCGAGTACCAGTCGGCGAACTGCCAGCTCAGGTCGTCGCAGGTGACGAAGTTGCCGAGGCCCGGATGGTAGGGCACGACATGGTAGTCCTCGAGGTAGACCTCGATGAAGGTCTTCCAGTTGTAGTTGCACTGGTGCAGCTCGACGTGGTCAAGCTTGTAGCCGGAGAAGTCGAACTCGCCGGCCACTTTCATGCCGGCCAGATCGGCGCAGGCCGAGCGCGGACCCTTGAACAGCAGGCCGTTCCAGTTTTCCAGCCTGGTCTTGTTCAGGTTCAGGCAGGGATTGGCCGGAAAGTGCGGCGCACCGATCAGTTCGCCCTGCGTGTCGTAGGTCCAGCGATGGATCGGGCAGACAATCGTCTTGTCGGCCGTGCCCGATCCCTGCAGCATGATCGCCTGGCGATGGCGGCAGACGTTCGACATCCGGTAGATGCCATCGGGCTGGCGCACGAGGATGTGCGAGTGATCCGACCATTCGGTCGACCGGTAGTTGTACAGCTCCGGCACCATCAGCTCATGGCCGGCGTACCCCGGACCGGCATCGAAGATGAGTTTTTTCTCCAGTTCGAAAAGCTTTTCGTCGAAATACCATTCGACGGGAAACTGGGAAACACCCGGCGCCAGATGCGCCTTCGATGCGATGTCGGACATTCGTCCACCTCCAAGAAAAAACACCCGAAACCCGTACGCAGCCTGCACGAAAGACGCCAGACCGGGACGTGCGGACGGGCCGTCGAGTATAGGTGAATTTGACCGGAAGGGCCACCTTGGGCTATGTTTGCGGGTTCCCGAACTGCGTCGAACGCCATGAAGCAAGCCAGCAAGCCGCCCTCTTCCTTCGAAGCCGCCCTCAAGGAACTCGAAGGCATCGTCCAGTCGATGGAAGACGGCAGCGCTCCGCTCGAGGAATCGCTCAAATCCTATGAGCGCGGCATCGTGCTGCTCGATTACTGTCAGGAAACCCTGGCCCGGGCCGAGCAGAAGATCCGCCTGCTCGATAACGGACAGCTGCGCGACCTCGCCGTACCGGACGCCGAAGCCGGCAGCGACGCTTGATGAACGACTTTGCCGCCTGGATGGCCATGATCCAGCGTCGCACCGAAGCGGCGCTGGAACGCTGGTTGCCGCCCGCCACGACGGCACCGGCCCGCCTGCATGCAGCGATGCGCTACAGCGTATTGGGCGGCGGCAAGCGCATGCGGCCGCTGTTGTGCCACGCCGCCGGCGAAGCCCTCGGCGCCGATCCGCAGCAGGTGGATGTGGCCGCCTGTGCGCTCGAGCTGATCCACGCCTATTCGCTGGTCCATGACGACCTGCCCTGCATGGACGACGACGTGCTGCGGCGCGGACGTCCGACCTGCCATGTCGAATTCGACGAAGCCACCGCCCTGCTGGTCGGCGATGCGCTGCAAACGCTCGCTTTCCAGCTGCTGGCCGACTGGCCCGCACCTTCAGCGCCGTCCTCGCCGTCCTGCCAGCGCCGACTTTCGATGACCGGACTGCTGGCGCAGGCGGCCGGCTCGCGCGGCATGGCCGGCGGACAGGCGATCGACCTCGCCGCCGTCGGCATGGCGCTGACGGTCGAAGAACTCGAGTTCATGCACATCCACAAGACGGGCGCCCTGATCCGGGCGGCCGTGCTGCTCGGTGCCCACTGCGGCGAGGCGGATGAGGCACTGCTGGCTCCGCTCGGACATTACGCCAACCGCGCCGGCCTGCTGTTTCAGGTCGTCGACGACATCCTCGATGCCGAAGGCAGCACCGTGACGCTCGGCAAGACTGCAGGCAAGGATGCCGCCCGGGACAAGCCGACCTACGTCAGCATGCTCGGGCTTGCGCGTGCCAAGGAACTGGCCGCCCATTTGCGCAGCGAGGCACAGGCAGCGCTGAATGCCTGCGCCGTGCCGACCTCGCGGCTGGCCGCCCTGACCGACTACATCGTCGAGCGCAGCTTTTGAGCCTCCACATGACCCCGCTGCTCGATGCCATCGCCGACCCCGCCGACCTGCGCTGCCTGGCGCGCGAGCAGCTGCCGGCGCTCGCCGAGGAGCTGCGCGCCTTCCTGCTCGATTCGGTCGCGAAAACCGGCGGTCACCTGTCGTCCAATCTCGGCACCGTCGAGCTGACCCTGGCGCTGCACTACGTCTTCGACACCCCCGCTGACCGGCTGGTCTGGGACGTCGGCCACCAGACCTATGTGCACAAGATCCTCACCGGCCGCCGCGAAGGCATGGCCCGGTTGCGCATGAAGGACGGCGTTTCGGGCTTCCCGAAGCGTGACGAAAGTCCTTACGACACCTTTGGCGTGGGGCACTCCTCGACCTCGATCTCGGCCGCCCTCGGCATGGCGGTCGCGGCACGGAACAAGGGCGAAGACCGTCGCGTGGTCGCCATCATCGGCGACGGGGCGATGTCGGCCGGACAGGCGTTCGAGGCGCTCAACAACGCCGGCGTGGCCGATGCCAACCTACTGGTCATCCTCAACGACAACGACATGTCGATCTCGCCGCCGGTCGGCGCGCTCAACAAGTATCTGGCGCGCCTGCTGTCGGGCCGCACCTTCAACGCCGCGCGCAAGGCCGGCGAGAAGGTGCTGTCGGTCGCCCCGCCGCTGCTGGAGCTCGCCAAGCGCGCCGAGGAACACGTCAAGGGCATGTTCGTGCCGGGCACGCTGTTCGAGGAATTCGGCTTCAACTACATCGGCCCGATCGACGGCCACGACCTCGACTCGCTGATCCCGACGCTGGAAAACCTGCGCCAGCTCAAGGGCCCGCAGTTCCTGCACATCATCACGCGCAAGGGCCAAGGCTACAAGCTCGCCGAGGCGGACCCCGTCCTGTATCACGGCGTCTCGAAGTTCGACACCAGCAACGGCATCCAGGCCAACGCAGGCGGTAAAGGCGGCAAACTCACCTACACGCAGGTCTTCGGCGACTGGCTGTGCGACATGGCGGCTGCCGACGACAAACTCGTCGCCGTCACGCCGGCGATGTGCGAAGGCTCGGGCATGACGCGCTTCGCCGAGCAGCACTCCCGCCGCTACCACGACGTCGGCATCGCCGAGCAGCATGCGGTGACGTTCGCGGCCGGCCTCGCCTGCGAAGGCATGAAGCCGGTGGTCGCGATCTATTCGACCTTCCTGCAACGCGCCTACGACCAGCTGATCCACGACGTCGCCCTGCAGAACCTCGACGTCACCTTCGCCATCGACCGAGGCGGCATCGTCGGTGCCGACGGCGCGACGCACCAGGGGGCCTTCGACCTGTCCTACCTCGCATGCATACCGAACATGGTCGTGATGGCACCGGCCGACGAGGCCGAATGCCGCCGCATGCTGACCGCCGCCTACCGTCACCCCGGCCCCGCGGCGGTCCGCTACCCGCGCGGCAGCGGACCCGCCGTCCCGCCGGCGCCGACTTTGGACGGCATCGAGATCGGCAGGGGCGAAATCCGGCGCCAGGGCAAGGGGGTGGCGATCCTCGTCTTCGGCACCCTGCTGGCATCCGCGCTGGAGGCCGCCGTGACGCTCGACGCCACCGTGGCCAACATGCGCTTCGTGAAGCCGCTGGACGTGGCACTGCTGCGGCAGGTAGCCACCACCCACGACCATCTGGTCACGCTTGAGGAAAACTCCATCATCGGCGGCGCCGGCGCGGAGGTCGCCCGCGCACTCGAAACCCTCGGGATCGGCAAACCCCTATTGCGACTCGGCCTGCCCGATGCCTTCATCGAGCACGGCGAACAGGGCCAGATGCTGGCCGAACTGGGCTTGAATGCGTCCGCGCTCGTCGAACGCATCAAGAATTTCAATTCGACATAAGTTGAGTAATTTAATCGGGATTGTTATAGTGGCGGTCAGAAAAGGACGTGCCGGCATGGACCGGCCCGCACCCCCAACCCCATGGAGACATACCCGTGAACCTGAAAGACATCACGATGGCCATACCAGACGTCCAGTCGAGCATTGACTCGCGCCAGCTGCCGATCGACAAGGTCGGCATCAAGTCGATCCGTCACCCCGTCAAGGTCCTCGACAAGAGTGGCGGCGTGCAGCACACCATCGCCAGCTTCAACATGTACGTCGGCCTGCCGCACAACTTCAAGGGCACGCACATGTCGCGTTTCGTCGAGATCCTCAACGCCCACGAGCGCGAGATATCGGTCGAGAACTTCGAGAACATGCTGCGCGAGATGGTGACGCGCCTCGAAGCCGAAAGCGGCCACCTCGAGATGAGCTTCCCCTATTTCATCAACAAGGAAGCACCGGTTTCGAAGGTCCGCAGCCTGCTCGACTACGAAGTCACCTTCATCGGCGAGATCCTCGATGGCGGCAAGTACCGCCAGACGACGCGCGTCGTCGTGCCGGCGACGAGCCTCTGTCCCTGCTCGAAGAAGATCTCCGAGCGCGGCGCGCACAACCAGCGCTCGCACATCACGATCACCGCGACCACCAACAGCTTCGTCTGGATCGAGGAGATCGTGCAGATGGCCGAGGGCCAGGCTTCCTGCGAACTCTACGGACTGCTCAAGCGACCGGATGAAAAGCTCGTCACCGAGCGGGCCTACGACAATCCGAAGTTCGTCGAGGACATCGTCCGGGATGTCGCCGGGGTATTGAATGCCGACCCGCGCATCGACGCCTACGTGGTCGAGTCGGAGAATTTCGAGTCGATCCACAATCACTCCGCCTACGCGCTGATCGAGAAGAGCAAGACGCGCTGACACCTTCCAGCAACAAAAAAAGGACGCCGCGGCGTCCTTTTTTTGTGGTGCGAAAGACCTTTTATGCCTTGGTCTCTGCGACGACCTTGCGGGTGAGCTTTTCCTTGATGCGGGCCGACTTGCCGGAACGCTCGCGGAGGTAGTAGAGCTTGGCGCGGCGCACATCGCCGCGGCGCTTGACCTCGATGCTGGCGAGCAGCGGCGAGTAGGTCTGGAAGGTGCGCTCCACGCCTTCGCCGGCGGAAATCTTGCGCACGATGAAGCTGGAGTTGAGGCCGCGGTTGCGCTTGGCGATCACCACGCCTTCGTAGGCCTGGAGACGTTCGCGGTTGCCTTCCTTCACCTTCACCTGGACGATGACGGTATCGCCGGGCGCGAACTCGGGAATGGACTTGCCGAGACGCTCGATTTCTTCCTGCTCAAGTTGCTGAATCAGATTCATGTCGTTTTCCTTTTCAATTGTTACGACCGCAGAGCTACGGGTTCGCCCGGGCCTCATCGGCCTCGATCTCACGCAGTAGTTGCGCTTCCACCTTGCTCAAACCGCGAGCACTTCCTTGCGCCAGCCATTTGGCGAACAGCTCCGGGCGGCGCTCCCGGGTCCGCAGCAGCGACTGCTTCAGCCGCCAGCGACGGATATTCTCATGGTGACCGGACAACAGCACTTCCGGCACCGCCATTCCTTCGTACGACTCCGGCCTCGTGTAGTGGGGGCAATCCAGCAAGCCATCCACAAACGAGTCCTCGGCCGCCGAGGCCGTATCGTTCAGCGCCCCCGGCAACTGCCTCACGCAGGCGTCGATCAGTGCCAGCGCCGCAATCTCGCCGCCGGACAACACGAAGTCGCCCAGCGAAATTTCCTCATCCACCCGGCGCGCGATCAAACGTTCATCGACGCCTTCATACCTGCCGCACAACAATACTGCACCCGGGCCGGCGGCAAGTTCGACGACTCGCGCATGCGTCAGCGGCGCACCTTGCGGCGACAGGTAGATCACCTGCGCTGCATCGCCGCGCGCTGCCTGCGCAGCATCGATGGCCTGCTCCAGCGGACGGGCCTGCATCACCATGCCGGGACCGCCGCCGAAAGGACGGTCATCTACCGCGCCGTAGGCATTGTCCGCCCAGTCGCGGGGATTCCAGCACGCCAGCCGCCACAAGCCGCGCTCCTGCGCGCGTCGGCTGATGCCGCACTCCGTCACCGCCGCGAACATCTCCGGAAACAGGGTGACGGCATCGAAGCGCAACATTTGCAGTCCTTCGCCTACCAGTCACGTTCCCAGTCGACGCGCATCACGCCTGCCGGCACATCCACGTCCTTCACCACCTGACCGACGAAGGGCAGCAGCCGCTCGACTGCGTCCCTGCCCTCGCCGCTTTTCACGACCATCACCGCGTGGGCACCCGCCTCGACCATCTCGGCCACGTGCCCCAGCGTTTCCTGCTTTTCATTCACTACCGCCAGGCCGATCAGGTCGGCCCAGTAAAACTCGTCCTGCGCGGTCGCCGGCAGGGCATTGCGGGGCGCTCCCACATATTGCCCGACGATCCGCTCTGCACCGTCGCGGTCGTCGATGCCGGTCAGCTTGACCACCCAGCCCTTGCCCTGCATGCGCATCGCCTGCAGCGGCCAGGCGCGCCATCCGGAGAAGTCGTTCTCGTCGGATCCCAGCCACCAGCGGTTGATTTCGCGCCAGCGTTCCGGATCGTCGCCGAAGGGATGAAGCCTGAGCCAGCCCTTCACCCCGTATGGGGCGGTGATCCGCCCCAGAACGATCATTCGCTCAGGCAGCCTTCAGCTGCTTGACGAGGCGGGCGGCGGTCGGGGACAGCTGTGCGCCCTTGCCCTGCCAGTAGGCCAGACGCTCGGTATCGACGACCAGGCCCTTCTCGCTCTCGGAGGCTTTCGGGTTGTAGAAGCCGACACGCTCGACGAAGCGACCGTCGCGACGGTTGCGGGAGTCGGTGACGACCATGTTGAAGAAGGGACGCTTCTTGGCGCCGCTGCGGGCAAGACGGATGACGACCATGGGGTTTCCTCTGGATTCCGGGAAGGAAAAGCGCGCGATTTTATTGATGTTTCGCCTTGAATACAAGCACTTTCTCGCCCCTCATTGCCGCTGGGCGCCGTCCTGCCGGCGCCGACTTTCAGCGGGCGAAGACTGCGGCGATGGTCCGCTGCACCGCCAGCGCGGCTTCGCGGGGATCGGGCGCCTGGCGGATCGGCCGTCCGACGACGATGTAATCGGCGCCGTTGCGGAAGGCCTGCGCGACATCCACGGTCCGTTTCTGGTCGTCGGCCGGCTTGTTCTCGACAGGGCGGATGCCCGGCGTGACGACGAGCAGCTTCTGGCCCAGTTCGCTGCGGATCATCGGCGCTTCGAGACCTGAAGAGACGATGCCATCGACACCGGCTTCGAGCGCCCGGCGCGCCCGCGACAGCACCAGCTTGTCGACATCGCAGGCGAAGCCGAGATCATCGAGGTCGCCGCGGTCGAGACTGGTCAGCACCGTGACGGCGAGGATCTTCAGCGCACCCTTGTCACGCGCGGCCGCCTCCATGATCGCCTGATTGCCATGCACGGTGGCGAAGGTCGCCCCGCTCGTCGCCAGTGCGCGCACGGCGGAACGGACGGTTTCCGGCACGTCGAAGAACTTGAGATCGACGAATACCTTCTTGTCCCGCGCCACCAGCCAGTCGAGCAGTTCGAAGTAACCACCCGCCATGAACAGTTCGAGGCCGATCTTGTAAAACTGCACGGCATCGCCGAGCTGCTCGGCGAAGGCCCTGGCCTCGGCCGCGTGCGGCACATCGAGCGCGACGATGAGACGTTCGTTCGCCGGAATCGGCTTGTCGGACAGCATGTTCATTCGTTTCCTTTCGTTTTTCCGCTTCCCCGATAGACGGCGCGGCCGTCCGGATAAAACTCGGCGAAGCTCGTCTTCTGCCAGTGGCCCTCCGTGACATAGCGCCCCAACGCCATGAACTCGGCGGCGTCCCGCGTGGCTCCCGTATATCGCGCAATCTCGCGGCCATCGACCCCGACGAACAGGAACGTCGGGGTCGCACGGATCCTGAGGGCGCGAGCGAACGCCTTCTCCGTCACCTCGCTGCCGCTGAAATCGGTCACCGTGACGCTGCCGAGAATATCGACGCTGTAGGCGGTGAAGTGGCGGTGAAAGAAAGCCTGCACTTCGGGACGACTCAGCACGGTTTCGCGCATGCGATGGCAGAAGGGACAGCCCTCGGCCTCGAATACCAGCAGCACGCCCTGCTTGCCCTGCTGCCGGGCGGCCTTCAATTCAGCGGCATAGTCGCCGAGCGACTTTTCGAAAAACGCATCGCCGGGCGAGGCCCGCACAGTAGTGGCCGCGATCACGAAGAGCCAGATCAGGAGAAACCGGAACAGAGTGCGCATCGACGTTACCCGGGAAACACGGTCAGGCGATTCTACCTGCCCGGTTGCGGCCTACCGCGGGCAATTCCGCGGTCAGGAGGGCACCGGCGAGGATGATCGACCAGGACAGATGCAGCCACAACAGAAAGATCGGCATGGCGGCGAAGGCGCCATAGATGGCCGTGTAGGTCGGGAATTTCACGATGTAGAGCGCGAACAGCCGCTGCATGCCCACGAAGGCGAGGGCCGACACACCACCCGCCAGGCCGGCATGCCAGCGCGACACCGGGCGATTCGGTACCGCCCAGTACAGCAGCCCGAACAGCAACGCGAGGAACAGGACCGGCACGACCTGCGCGAACAGGGTGCGCACCCAGCGCGGCTCGTCGAAGAGGCCGAAGGACACGCCGGCCAGATAGGTGATGGTCGCGAGCGCTGCCCCGAATACCAGCGGCCCGGCCAGCAGCGCGACCAGATGCATCGCCAGCCGCCGCAGCCAGGGACGCGGCGACTTCACCTGCCAGATGCGGTTGAAGGCATGCTCGATGGTGAGCATCTGCATCAGTGCCGTCGCCCCGAGCACGCCGAGACCGATCCAGGTGATGCGCCCGGCGCGATGGGCGAACTGGCCGAGATACTTGGCCACCACGGCGCCGGCCTTGTCGGGCAGCAGGGTCGACAGCAGGAATTTTTCGAGCGCGGACGCCAGCTTGATGCCGAACGGCAGGGTCTCGATCAGTACCGCGCCCATCACCACCATCGGCACCAGTCCGAGCAGCGTCGTAAATGACAGGGCCGCAGCGGTCTGTGCGCAGCGCTCG
>JAVEWF010000044.1:15768-19268 GCA_034004665.1 Rhodocyclaceae bacterium
CTGTTCGGCATCCTGCACGGCCGCCGCTATACCCACCAGTGGGGGAGCCTGCTGATCCAGATCTACCTGCTCGAAGGCCTCGTGCGTGCCACTTCGGACAGCGGTGCGATGCAGGTGCTGGCGATCGCGGAAACGGCGATCGCCCTCGTCTTCTTCGTCGCCACGGTGAGCTATGCGCGGCTCACCTCCCCTTCACGACTCGGGAAACAGGCTACAGCTGCGGATTGACGCGTTCGGTACCGTCGTGCAGCTTGTTGAGCGCGTTGAGATACGCCTTGGCGGAAGCGACGATGATGTCGGTATCGGCACCCTGTCCATTCACGATGCGGCCGGCCTTCGCCAGGCGCACCGTCACCTCGCCCTGGGCATCGGTGCCGGTGGTGATCGCATTGACCGAATAAAGCTGCTGCTCCGCACCGCTTTGTGCCACGCTTTCGATCGCCCGCAGGGCGGCATCCACCGGTCCGCTGCCGGTCGCCTGTGCCTGATGCTCGACGCCGCCGACGGAGAGTGTCAGTTCGGCGCGCGGCGGTTCGCCAGTCTCGGAATGGAATCGCGAGGAGACGAGCTTGTAGTGTTCCACCTCGGGTGTGACCATCTCGTCGGAGACGATTGCATGCAGGTCCTCGTCGAAGATTTCGCGCTTCTTGTCGGCCAGCTCCTTGAAACGGGCGAAAGCGGTGTTGAGCGTCTCCTCGCTGGCCAGCTCGATGCCAAGCTCCGCGAGCTTGGTCTTGAAGGCATTGCGGCCGGAGAGCTTGCCGAGCGACAGCTTGTTGGCGTGCCAGCCCACGTCCTCGGCACGCATAATCTCGTAGGTCTCGCGGTGTTTGAGCACGCCGTCCTGATGAATGCCCGACTCATGCGCGAAGGCATTGGCGCCGACGACAGCCTTGTTGGGCTGGACGACGTAGCCGGTGATCTGCGAAACGAGGCGCGAGGCCGGCACGATCTGCGTCGTATCGATGCCCGTCTCCACCGGGAACAGGTCCTTGCGCGTCCGCACCGCCATGACGATCTCTTCCAGCGAGGCATTGCCGGCGCGCTCGCCGAGCCCGTTCACGGTGCATTCGACCTGCCGCGCCCCGTTCAGGACGGCGGCGAGCGAGTTGGCGACGGCGAGGCCGAGGTCGTTGTGGCAATGCGTGGACCAGACCGCCTGGTCCGAATTCGGCACGCGCTCGCGCAGGGTGCGGAACAGCTCGCCCCAGACCTGCGGGATGTTGTAGCCGACGGTATCGGCGATGTTCACGGTCTTCGCACCGGCCTGGATGACGGCCTCGAGCACGCGACACAGGAAATCGGTTTCCGAGCGGCCCGCGTCCTCCGGCGAGAATTCCACGTCGTCGGTGTACTGGCGTGCCCACTGCACCGCCTTCACCGCCTGCTCGATGACCTGCTCGGGCTCCATGCGCAGTTTCATCTTCATGTGGATCGGCGAGGTGGCGATGAAGGTATGCACGCGTCCGCGTGCGGCGGGCTGAATTGCCTCGCCGGCCCTGCGGATGTCGTTCTCGTTGGCACGCGACAGCGAGCAGACCGTGGAATCCTTGATCGCCTCGGCGATGGCGCGGATCGACTCGAAGTCGCCCGGGCTCGCGGCGGCGAAACCGGCCTCGATGATGTCCACGCGCATCTTTTCGAGCTGGCGCGCGACGCGCACCTTTTCCTCGCGCGTCATCGCCGCGCCCGGGCTCTGCTCGCCATCGCGCAGGGTGGTATCGAATATCAGCAGTCGGTCCTTGCTCATCGTCTTCTCTCCGTTCGGATCACTCCGCGCGCACCGCACGCTTCCTGCGATTCAGCCAGTCCATCACGCCGAACACGTAACCGGACACGGCATAGATGAGGAACAGGCCGAACAGCACGCCGGGCGGATAACTGGATACCAGGGCGAAGCCCAGGGCGAACGCCACCACCATCATGAAAGGCACGCTCTTGCGCAGGTTGATGTCCTTGCCCGAGTAGTAGCGCAGGTTGGTCACCATGGTCACGCCGGCGAAGATAGTCAGCAGGCAGGCGTACCAGCGTGCCTCGCTGCCGCTCCACTCGTTGTCGATCAACACCCAGACGAGGCCGGCCACCAGCGCGGCGGCAGCCGGGCTCGGCAGCCCCTGGAAGTAACGCTTGTCGACGACCTCGATGTTGGTATTGAAACGGGCGAGCCGCAGCGCCGCGCCGGCGCAGTAGATGAAGGCGGCGATCCAGCCGAGCTTGCCCATGTCCTTGAGTGCCCAGACGTAGATCACCAGCGCCGGTGCCGCCCCGAAGGACACCATGTCGGACAGGGAATCGTATTCGGCACCGAAGGCGCTCTGCGTCCGCGTCAGGCGTGCCACGCGGCCGTCGAGGCCGTCGAATACCATGGCGATGAAGATCGCCACCGCCGCGATCTCGAAGCGGCCGTTCATCGCCTGGACGATGGCGAAGAAGCCCGAGAACAGCGCCGCCGTGGTGAACAGGTTGGGCAGGATGTAGATGCCGCGCCGGCGCAACTCCGGATTGAAGAGGGCCTTGCGGGGACGGTAGTCGGGCATGGGAACGGGAAGCAGACTAGGGCGATGCGGCCATTGTAGCCTCGCCCCAGTCGGTTACGGCAGCTCGGCGAGGATCGTGGTGGTCGCCTTCACCGTCTCGCCGACGCCGACTTTTACGCGCACATCCTTCGGCAGGTAGAGATCGACGCGCGAGCCGAAGCGGATGAAGCCGTAGCGCTCGCCGCGCACGAGCTGCTTGCCGGGCTCGACGTAGCAGAGGATGCGCCGCGCGATCAGGCCGGCCACCTGCACGCAGGTGATGTCCTGTCCGTCCGCGGTGCGGATATGCAGCGCATTGCGCTCGTTCTCGGTCGAGGCCTTGTCGAGGTCGGCGTTGATGAACTTGCCGGGGTGATACCAGCGGCCCATCACCTCGCCATCGACCGGCGAACGATTCGAATGCACGTTGAAAACGTTCATGAAGACGCTGATCTTGAGCGTCTCGCGGTTCAGCCAGGGGTCCCGGGCCGGCTCGATGACCACGATGCGCCCATCGGCCGGCGACAGCACGCTCTTCGCATCCCCCGCCACCTCCCGCGGAGGGTCGCGGAAGAACTGCAGGACGAAGAGCGCGATGATCCAGAACGGCACGCCCCATAGCGGGCCGGCACCGGCCGTGACCATCACCGCCAGGCCGACGGCCATGCCGAGATATCGCCAGCCTTCGCGGGCGATGATGGGATGCGGATAGTGAGCCACTGATGTCTTCGGTCAGTTCTTCGACTTGTCGACGAGCGCCTTGGCCTTGATCCAGGGCATCATCGCGCGCAGTTCCTCGCCGACCTGCTCGATCGGGTGGGCGGCGGTCAGGCGGCGGCGCGCGGTCATGGCCGGATAGTTGGTGCGACCTTCGAGGATGAACATCTTCGCGTAGTCGCCGTTCTGGATGCGCTTGAGGGCGTTGCGCATGGCGGCGCGCGACTGGTCGTTGATGACCTCGGGGCCGGTCACGTACTCGCCGAA
>JAVEWF010000045.1:0-2478 GCA_034004665.1 Rhodocyclaceae bacterium
CGCGCCCGGGCGACCGCCAGGGCTGCCGTCAGTACCGTACCGCCGACGCAGAAGCCGAGCGCATTGACCTGGTCGGTACCGCAGATTTCCCGCACGATGCGAATGGCCGTCAACGGGCCTTGCTCGAGGTAGTCGTCCCAGCCCAGGTGGCCCATGTCGGCCTTCGGATTGCGCCACGAGACGAGGAAGACGGTGTTGCCCTGCTCGACGGCATAGCGGACGAAGGAGTTCTCCGGCTGCAGGTCGAGGATGTAGAACTTGTTGATGAAGGGCGGCACGATCAGGAACGGCCGCTTGGCCACGGTGTCCGTCAGCGGCGAATACTGGATCAGCTGGAACAGCTCGTTCTCGAAGACGACGGCACCGGGCGACACCGCGAGGTTGCGGCCGACCTCGAAGGCCGATTCGTCGGTCATCGAGATGCGCCCCTTCTCGAGGTCGCCGAGCAGGTTCTGCAGGCCGAGGCGGATGCTTTCGCCATTGGTCTCGATGGCCTTCTGGATGAATTCCGGATTGGTCGCCGCGAAGTTCGACGGGGCCAGTGCATCGACGAACTGGCGCGTGGCGAATTGCATGCGGCTGCGGGCGAGCGCGTCGGCCGCAGGGACGGCGTCGGCCATCTTCTTCAGATATTGCGCATTGAGCAGGTAGGCCTGCCGCAGGTAATCATAGACGGGGCTTTCCGCCCAGGCCGGGTGTACGAAACGCCGGTCGCCCGGCTCCGGCTCCACCAGCGGGGTACCGGGAACCTTCGTATCGCGTCCGAGCATCGATTGCCAGAGGGCGGCCTGCTTTTCGCGCCACTCCTGCTGCAGGGCGGCTATCGCGGGGTCGGGTGCGGGAAGTTGCATCATGCGCGTGTCGCGTGGCGGACGGAAAGCCGTCATTCTGCAATGCAGCATATTGAGTGTCAATGAGCAGGCCGATACCGGGGTATCGGGCCGTATTGAGTGAAAAATATAACTTTTGATAAACTTGCATCACAGTTGGCGGTGATCTGCCGCTCCCCTGAACTTCCGGTTGGTTTCCATTTCGCATGACCCAGCACGCCCTCATCGATGTCGACCGCCGCATGGCGCTGGCTTTCGGTGTCCTGATTCTGATCCTGATGGTGGCCATCCTCGCCGCGAGCGGTTTCTATCTGAGCGGGGCGATCCGGGCCGGCCTGTCCGAGGCCGAGCGCAACCGGGCGATCCTGCAGGGCATGCTGCTGATGGTGGCGACCGGAGCCGGCCTGCTGGGGATCGGCTTCGTGGCGACGCGGCGACTGAGCCTGCGTTTCGCCACACCGGTACGCCAGCACCTGCTGCTGGCGGCCTCGGTATTCGAAAGCAGCCGGGAAGGCATCCTGATCACCGACCGCCAGCAGCGCATCCTGCGCGCCAATCGCGCCTTCTGCCGCCTGACGGGCTACAACGAGGGGGACATCCGCGGCCGCACGCCCAAGTTCCTTCAGTCCGGCCACCAGAACGCCGACTTCTACGCCGAGATGCGCACTTCTCTGCATGACTACGGGCAATGGCAGGGCGAGGTGCTCGACCGCCACAAGGATGGCCGCATCATTCCCGTGCTGCTGTCGATCAGTGCGGTGAAGGATGCCGACGGCCGCGTCGATCACTACGTCGCCGTGCATACCGACATCTCCCACATCAAGGAATCGGAGGCGCGGCTCGAATACCAGGCGCGCCACGATCACCTGACCGGCCTCGCCAACCGCCTGATGCTGCATCTGCGCGCCGAGCACGCCCTGCAGCGCGCGCGGCGCGACGGTTCGCACCTCGCCCTGCTGATGATCGACCTCGATCGCTTCAAGGACGTGAATGACAGCTTCGGCCACCTGATGGGCGATGCGCTGCTGCGCGACGTGGCCGACCGGCTGGTGCGTCGCGTGCGCAATGCCGATACCGTCAGCCGGCTCGGCGGCGACGAATTCACCGTGCTGCTGGAGAACATCGAGAATCCGGCCGAGGCTGCGCGCGTGGCGGAAGACCTGATCCAGGTGCTCGACGAGCCCTTCGAACTGCCCAACGGCAACGAGGTCGTGGTGGGCGCGACGATCGGCATCGCCATCTATCCCGACCACGGCGAGACGGAAGAGGCGCTACTGCAGGGGGCCGATGCGGCGCTCTACCAGGCGAAGGCGGAGGGCGGCGGGCGCTACCGCTATTTTTCCGACAGCCTGACGCAGGCCGCCCGCGATCGTATCGCGCTGGAAGCGCGCCTGCGCCGCGCGCTCGCACAGGAGGAGCTGCGCCTGCATTTTCAGCCACAGATCGATATCGCCAGCGGCGCCATCGTCGGTGCCGAGGCCCTGCTGCGCTGGGAGAGTCCGGAAGAGGGGCTGGTGCCGCCGGGCCGCTTCATCCCGGTCGCGGAGCAGTCGGGGCTGATCGAGGCCATCGGCGAGTGGGTGCTGCGCGAGACTTGTCGCCAGGGCCAGCGCTGGAGCCTCGCCGGCATGCCGGCGCTGACGCTGGC
>JAVEWF010000045.1:2578-19125 GCA_034004665.1 Rhodocyclaceae bacterium
CTCGATCACGCCGGCCGCAAGACCGCGCCAGCCGGCGTGCGCTGCCGCCACGACCGTGCCGCCGTCGTCGCAGAGCAGTATTGGCAGGCAGTCGGCGGTCAGCACGGCGCAGACCGTGCCGGGAACGTTCGTCCAGGCGGCATCCGCTTCGTTGTCCGTCGTCGTTTGAGCGGCATCGACGCAGCGCTTGCCATGCACCTGCCTGAGCCAGACCGGCTCGGCCGGCAGGGATTCGCGCAGCCGGCGGCGGTTCTCGGCGACGGCGGCCGGATCGTCGCCGACATGGTCGCCGAGGTTGAGGCTGGCGCAGGGACCGCTGCTGACGCCGCCGCTGCGCGTCGTGACGAGCGCATGCACATTGGCCGGCGCCGGCCAGTCGGGGCGGATGAGTTCAGGCGGCACGCAGCGTCTCCAGCAGTTGTGCGAAGTCCACCGGCAGGGGCGATTCCCATTGCAGTGATTCCCCGGATACCGGATGGACGAGCGCCAGCCGCCACGCATGCAGGGCCTGGCGCGGAAAGGCGTCGAGCGTCGCGTCGCCGGATTTCGTCTTGCCATAGACCGGGTCGCCGACCAGTGGATGGCCGATGCTCGCCATATGGACGCGGATCTGGTGCGTGCGGCCGGTGTCCAGCCGGCATTCGACGAGGGTGCAGCGCTCGAAGTGCTCTTCCGCCGCGTAGTGCGTGCGCGCCTCCTTGCCGCCCTGCTTGAGCACGGCCATTTTCGTGCGCTGCACCGGGTGGCGTCCCAGCGGCGCATCCACCGTCCCGCCGGCGCCGACTTTTCCGTGCACCAGCGCGAGGTAGTGGCGCTTCACCGTGCGCGCCTGCAGCTGGCGCACGAGATCGGTCTGTGCGGCGAGTGTCTTCGCCACCACCATCAGGCCGGATGTCTCCTTGTCGAGGCGGTGCACGATGCCGGCACGCGGCACCTGCGCGAGTTCCGGCGCATGGTGCAGCAGCGCGTTCATCAGGGTGCCCGTCGCATTGCCGTTGCCGGGATGCACGACGAGGCCGGCCGGCTTGTCGATGACGATGATCGCCTCGTCCTCGAAGACGATCGGCAGGGGAATGTCTTCCGCGGCATCCTGCAAAGCCGGTTCCTGCGGGACGGTGACGGCGAGGCGTTCGCCGCCCCAGAGCTTGCGTTTCGCGTCTTCGCACACCGCTTCGTCGAACCGTACATGGCCGGCCTTCAACCAGGCCTGCAGTCGGCTGCGCGAGTGATCCGGCAGCAGCCGGGCGAGTACCGCGTCGAGCCGCATGCCCGCGCAATCGGCGGGCACGGTGACCACGGCGACTTCGCTATAATCGGCCGACCTTTTCCGGGACTCGTTCATCATGCGTAGTTTAGCCGCCCTGCTCGTGCTGTTCCTTACCCTCCTGACGGCCGGCTGCGGCCTGCTGCCCGAAGAGACGGACGAGACGGCCGGCTGGTCGGCGAACAAGCTCTATGCCGAAGCGAAGACCGCGATGGGCGAGGGCACCTACGACAAGGCGATCAAGTATTTCGAAAAGCTCGAGGCGCGCTATCCCTACGGCCGCTTCGCGCAGCAGGCGCAGCTCGAAGTCGCCTACGCCTACTACAAGCAGCAGGAGAAGCCGCAGGCCATTGCCGCCTGCGAGCGCTTCATCCGCCTGCATCCGAATCATCCCAACGTCGATTACGCCTACTACCTCAAGGGCCTGGTCAATTTCAACGAGGACCTCGGCCTGCTCGGCCATGTCAGCATGCAGGACCTGACCGAGCGCGACCCCAAGGCCGCCGCCGAGTCCTTCGAGGACTTCAAGGCGCTGGTGAATAAGTTCCCCGAAAGCAAGTACGCCAAGGATGCCGCGCTGCGCATGGCCTACCTGGTGAACGCGCTCGCCTCGCACGAGGTGCATGTCGCCAACTACTACATGCGCCGCGGTGCCTACGTCGCCGCCGCCAACCGGGCGCAGACGGCCGTGAAGACCTACCCCGACGCACCGGCGGTCGAGGAGGCCCTGTTCATCATGGTGAAGGCCTACGATGTGATGAAGATGGACGACCTGCGCGACGACGCCGAGCGCGTGATGCGCAAGAACTTCCCGAACAGCGAATACTTCGTGCGCGGCCTGAACAAGGACGTGCCGTGGTGGAAGCTCTGGTAGCCGGCAGCTGCGCTGGCGGCGTGCCCCGCTAAACCGTTCGCTGGCGGCGCGTTTCGTACAGGCAGATGCCTGACGCGACCGACACGTTGAGGCTTTCCACCGAGCCGGACATCGGGATCCTCGCCAGTTCGTCGCAGGTGTCGCGCGTCAGCCGACGCAGTCCTTCCCCTTCCGCTCCGAGTACCCAGGCCGTCGGTCCCTTCTGGTCGATGGCGTAAAGATCGCGCGTCGCCTCGCCGGCGGCGCCGATGGTCCAGATGCCGCGTTCCTTGATCTCGCGCAGCGAGCGGGCGAGGTTGGTGACGACGATGTAGGGCATGGTGTCGGCCGCGCCGCTGGCGACCTTGATGGCCGTGGCATTGAGGCCGCAGGCGCGGTCCTTCGGTGCGATCACCGCGTGCGCGCCGGCCGCATCGGCGACGCGCAGGCAGGCGCCGAGGTTGTGCGGGTCGGTCACGCCGTCGAGCACCAGCAGCAGCGCCGGTTCCTGCAGGCCGTCGAGGACGTCGTCGACCGTCAGGTATTTTTGCTGCGCGGCGACTTTCGCCATCACGCCCTGATGGCGCGTGTTGCCGGCGAGGCCGTCGAGGCGGGCGGCGTCGAGGGGCGTGACGCGCACGCCGCGCGATTCGGCCAGCTGCACCAGGTCACGCATGCGGGCGTCCTGCCGCCCTGCCGCGACGCAGAGCTCGCGCACGCCCTCGGGGTCGTGGCGCAGCTTGGCGGTGACGGCGTGAAAGCCGTGGATCAGCTTGCTGTCGTCAGCCATGCTTGATCACGCGGTACTGTGCCGTCATGCGATGGGTCTCGCCCGGGGCCAGCGTGATCACGTCATCGGCCGCGTTCGCGGTTTCGACGCAGACCATGCGGTCTTCGCCCTTGTTTCCGAAGTCGCCCATCTTCGCCGCCTTCTCCTTGCCGGGGTTCCAGACCACGGTGGAGCGGCTGCCGGTGCTGGTGATCAGGAGCGTGCGCTTGAGCACCGGGTCCACGATGCCGCAGCAGCCGGAGGTGCCGAGATAGACGCGGTCGGTCTCGCCGCTGAAGGCGACGGCGCCCTTCTGCTTCCTGCGCTTGCCGCCATCCACCTTGTCGATGTAGGTGCAGCCTTCGAGGCCGGCCACGGCGGCCTGCTTGATGTCGCCGATCTGGAAGTAGGTGTGCAGGGCCTGGCCGAGCTGGAACGGCACGGTGCCGGTGTTCCGGGTGAGCAGCGCGACGACGAGTTCCTGGCCGACCGTGACGGTGTAGCGCACGGTCGAGGCATGCGGCCACTGCGCGAGCGCCGCGTCGTTCATCTCCGGCTTGAATTCGAGGCGCACGCGGCCATCAGGCAGCTTGCGCGCATCGAACAGGGACCAGGGAATGGTGCGCGCGAAGCCGTGGCCGGGATAGCCCGCTTCGGTCGCGTGCGGGCCGAACCACGGCCAGCAGATCGGCACGCCGCCGCGGATCGACTTGCCCGGCGCGAACTTGGCGGCCTTCGACATCCAGATCACCGGCTTATGCCCGGCAGGTTGCCAGGTCATCACGTGCGCACCCTGCAGCGCGATGGTGGCCGTCGAGAAGGCGGTCTTTACCTCGATGGCGACGAAGCCGGGGGCCTTCTCGCTGAAGGAAAGGAAATCGGCGCCGGCGTAGCGGGCCTGCAGGTCTGGCAGTTGCGTCATGCTGTGCTCCTCTTGATTTATTGTGATTGCAATTCTTCCAGGCCTTCGGCGGCGATCTCGCGCACCTCGGCGTCGGGATCGTCCAGGCGGGCTTCGAGATATTTGATCGCGTCGGTGCTGCCCGACAGGCCGAGGATGTGGCAGGCGTCGGCGCGCACGCGGTGGTCGCCGTGCGCCGCCAGCATGCCGAGCGCGGGCAGCAGCGCATGCAGCGCCGGGCTGCCGGCGTAGCGCTCCAGTACCGCACTGGCACCGAAGCGCACGTTCATGTTCGCTTCGGGATTGACGAGGATCGGCAGCAGGTCGGCGAGCGCCTGCGGGGATTTGTCGACGACGGCGAGCACGTTCTTCAGCTGGCCTTCCAGCAGCCAGATCGCGAACTGCTCGGCACGGTCGCGCAGGCTGGCGCGCAGCAGGGCGCGCGTGGCATCGGTAGCGATCGGGTAGCCTGGGTTCATTCCTGTTCCTTTTTTGGATGGGGAGATTGTAGAGCTTTGCTAGGATGCCTTCATGACGGAACCCGTTCGACATGACGCCCCCTCGCTCGCTGCCCTGCTGGAACGGCAGCGGCAGGCCTTCCTCGTCGATCCCCTGCCGAGCCTTGCCGTGCGGCGCGACCGCCTGTGCCGGCTGGCGGCGCTGCTGCGCGAGCACCAGGACGAGATCAGCGCGGCGATCGACGTCGATTTCGCCGGCCGCCCGCCGACGGAGACGGCGCTGCTGGAAATCTTCCCCAGTCTCGAGGGCCTGGCCCATGCGCGCCGCCATCTGGCGCGCTGGATGCGCGATGAGCGGCGCCGGGTATCGCTGTGGTTCCTGCCGGGGCGCGCCGAGCTGCGCTGGCAGCCGCTGGGCGTGATCGGCGTGATCGTGCCGTGGAACTATCCACTCTACCTCGCCGTCGGTCCGCTCACCGCGGCGCTGGCTGCGGGCAACCGCGCCATGGTGAAGATGTCGGAGCACACGCCGCGCTTTTCCGCGCTGTTCGCCCGCCTGGTTGCCGCGCGCTTCGCCGCCGACGAGCTGGTGGTCGTGGAGGGCGACGCGGTCGTGGCGCAGGCCTTCGCCGCGCTGCCGTTCGATCACCTGCTGTTCACCGGCTCGACCGCCGTCGGCCGGCAGGTGATGCGCACCGCCGCCGACAGCCTGACGCCGGTGACGCTGGAATTGGGGGGCAAATCGCCGGTGCTGGTCGCCCCGGGCTTCGACCTGGCGCTGGCGGCGCGCCGCATCGCCCACGCCAAGCTGCTCAACGCCGGACAGACCTGCGTGGCGCCCGACTACGTGCTGGTGCGCCGCGGCGAGGAGGAGCGCTTCGTTGCCGCGTTGCGCCGCGCCGCCGGCGCGCTCTTCGGCGACGGCCGCACGCCCGACTACGCCGCGATCATCAGCGACCGCCAGCGGGCGCGTCTGCAGGCGCTGCTCGACCAGGCCCGTGCGCTGGGCGCGCGCTGCGTGCCGCTGCTCGGCGACGGCGCACCGCTGGCGGGCCGGCACCTGCTGCCGCAGGCGCTGCTGGATGTGCCGCCCGAAGCCGACGTGATGCGCGAGGAAATCTTCGGCCCGCTGCTGCCGGTGCTGCCCTACGACGACGTGGACGGCGCTCTGGACTTCATCAACGCCCGGCCGCGGCCGCTGGCGCTCTACCTGTTCGACGACGATCGCGCACGCATCGACCGCTGCATCGCCGCGACGCGCTCCGGCGGCGTGACGGTGAACGACTGCATGCTGCACGTCGCACAGGACGACCTGCCCTTCGGCGGCATCGGCGACAGCGGCGTGGGGCATTATCACGGCGCGGAAGGCTTCCGCACCTTTTCGAAGGCGCGGCCGGTGTTCCGCCAGGGGCGCTTCAGCGCATTGCCGCTGCTGGCACCACCCTACGGCGAGCGCACGCGCCGTCTGCTGGCGCTGATGCTCGGGCGGCGCTGAGGCGATGGACACGCAGCAGTACGACTGCGACTACCTCGTCGTCGGCAGCGGCTTCGGCGGCTCGGTCAGCGCCCTGCGGCTGGCGCAGAAGGGCTACCGTGTCCTCGTCGTCGAGCAGGGCCGCCACTACCGCAGCGAGGATTTCGGCACGACGACCTGGAACCTGCGGCGCTGGCTGTGGCTGCCGCGACTCAAGCTCGGCGGCATCATGCGCCTGGCCTTCTTCCGCCACATCTCCGTGCTGTCCGGCGTGGGCGTCGGCGGCGGCTCGCTGGTGTATGCGGCGACCCTGCCTCGACCGCAGCCGGCCTTCTTCACCTCGGGCAGCTGGGCTGGGCTGGCCGACTGGGAACGGGTGCTGGCGCCGCACTACGAGACGGCGTGGCGCATGCTCGGCGCCGCGGAGAACCCGCGGCCCGGCCCCGGTGACCGCGCGCTGGAGCGCGTGGCGCGTCGTGTCGGGCGTGAGCGCGAGTGCGTGCCCGCGCGGGTCGGCATCTTCTTCGGCCGCGCCGGCGTGTCGCCGGGCGCGACCGTGCCCGATCCCTTCTTCGGCGGCGCAGGGCCGGCACGCACCGCCTGCATCCACTGCGGCGCCTGCATGACCGGCTGCCGCCACGATGCCAAGAACTCGCTCGACAAGAACTACCTGCACCTCGCGCAACGGTACGGTGCGCGCATCCAGGCCGAGACCCGCGTCTGCGACGTGCACCCGCTCGGGCCGCAGGGCGAGGACGGCTACGCGGTGCACGTGCGCGACTCGTTGCGCTGGCGGCCGCGGCGGCAGACGCTGCGCGCGCGCGGCATCGTCTTCGCCGGCGGCACGCTGGGCACGGTCAGGCTGCTGCTCAAGCTGCGGCAGGGCGCGATGCCGGGGCTCTCGGCGCGCATCGGCCGCGACGTGCGTACCAACAACGAGTGCCTGATCGCCGTGACCACGGCGCGCGGCACGGAGGACTTTTCCGAGGGCATCGCCATCGGCTCGATACTACACGCCGACGCCCACAGCCATCTCGAGCCGGTGCGCTACGGGGCGGGGTCCGGCACCTGGCGGCTGGGCATGCTGCCGATGGCCTACGGACGCAGCGCCTGGGTGCGGCTCGGCAAGGTGCTCGGCGAGTTCGTGCGCCATCCGCTCGCCTACCTGCGCATCGCGACGGTGCGCGACTGGGCGCGGCGCAGCCAGTTCCTTCTGTTCATGCAGCACCTCGATTCGACGCTGCGCTTCGAGCTGGGCCGCGGTGGCCGGATGAAGTCGGCAACGGACAACGGCCCGGCGCCGCAGCCGCACATCCCGCGCGCCGAGCAGTTGGCGCGCCTCTATGCCGAGGAGGTGGGCGGCAAGCCGTTCACGCTGTTCACCGAGCAGGCCTTCGGCATCCCGTCGACGGCCCATATCCTGGGCGGGGCGGTGATGGGCAGGGATCCAGACAAAGGCGTGATCGACGCCGCCGGGCGGCTGTTCGGCTACCGCAACGCGCTGGTCTGCGACGGATCGATGATCTCGGCCAACCCCGGCGTCAATCCCTCGCTCAGCATCACTGCCATCGCCGAATACATCATGGCGCAGGTGCCGCCGCGCACATGACTCAGCGCCGGCCGTGCCGCGGCCGCGGTTCTTCGGCGCCGGGCAGCGCGGCTTCCTCGGCGAGGCGGAAGTCGATCTTGTTCTGGTCGAGATCCACGCGCACCAGTTGCACCTTGATGCGGTCGGACAGGCGGTAGCGGGCACCGCTGCGCTCGCCGACCATCGCATGCTGCTTCTCGTCGAAATGGAAGTAGTCGCGGCCGAGGTCGGAAACGTGCACGAGGCCCTCGACGAAGACTTCGTCGAGGGCGACGAAGATGCCGAAGGGCACCACCGACGAGATGCTGCCGGTGAAGGTCTCGCCGATCCTGTCCTGCATGTACCAGCACTTGAGCCAGGCCTCGACGTCGCGCGTCGCCTCGTCGGCGCGACGCTCGGTGGCCGAGCAGGCGAGGCCCACTTCTTCCCAGTTCAGCGTGTCGTAGCGCCGTCCCGCCAGCGCCGACTTTATGGCACGGTGGATCAGCAGGTCGGGATAGCGGCGGATCGGCGAGGTGAAGTGCGTGTAGCTCTCGTAGGCCAGGCCGAAATGCCCGACGTTGTCCGGGCTGTAGATCGCCTGCTTGAGCGAGCGCAGCATCACCGTTTGCAGGAGCTGCTTGTCGGGGCGGGCCTGGATCCTGTCGATCAGCTGCGCGTAGTCCTTGGCGTGCGGTTCCTCGCCGCCGCCGAGCTGCAGGCCGAAGGTGCCGAGGAAGTCGCGCAGCTTGGCGAGCCGCTCCGGCGTCGGGCCCTCATGGACGCGATACAGCGCCGGGTGTTCGCGTTCCTTGAGGAAGTCCGAGGCGCAGACGTTGGCCGCCAGCATGCATTCCTCGATGATGCGGTGGGCGTCGTTGCGTTCGTAGGGTTCGATGCGCTCGATCTTGCCGTGGTCGTCGAAGATCATGCGCGTCTCGACGGTCTCGAAGTCGATGGCGCCGCGTTTCGCGCGCGCCTTCTGCAGCACGCGATAGAGGTCGTCGAGGTTCTGCAGCCAGGGCAGCAGGGCGCCGACCTTTTCCAGCGCCGCGGCCTCCTTGTCGTAGAGCGCGGCGGCGACCTCGGTGTAGGTCAGGCGCGCATGCGACCACATCACCGCCGGGTAGAAGCGATAGTGGCGGATCGTGCCGGTCGCGGAAATGTTCATGTCGCAGACCATGCACAGGCGCTCGACCTGCGGGTTCAGCGAACACAGGCCGTTGGAGAGCTTCTCCGGCAGCATCGGGATCACGCGGCGCGGGAAATAGACCGAGTTGCCGCGCTCGCGCGCCGTGGCGTCGAGGGCGTCACCGTCCTGCACGTAATGCGAGACATCGGCGATGGCGACGACGAGGCGGTAGCCCTTGCCGTGCTTTTCGCAGTAGACGGCGTCGTCGAAATCCTTCGCCGTCTCGCCGTCGATGGTGACGAGCGGCAGCGTCGTGATGTCCTCGCGGCCCTTCCAATCCATCCGGCGCACGGCATCCGGCAGTTTTTTCGTCTGCGCGAGCGCTTCCTTCGCGAACTCGTGGGGCAGTTCGTGCTTCCTGAGCGCGATCTCGATCTCCATGCCGGGGTCGGCATAATTGCCGAGGATCTCGACGACGCGGCCGATCGGTTGCGACTGCTTGCTCGGCTGCTCGACGATCTCGACCATCACCACCTGGCCCGTCTGCGGCCGCAGCGCCTTGCGATCGCCCTTGGCCGGCGGCGACAGCAGGATGTCCTGGCTGATGCGGCGGTTCTCGGCGACGACGTAGGACACGCCGTGTTCCTGGAAGACGCGACCGACGAGGCGGCTGTTGGCGCGCTCCGTGACCTCGACGATCTTGCCCTCGGGGCGGCCCTTGCGATCCATGCCGATGACGCGTGCGATGGCGTGGTCGCCATGCAGCACCTTGTCCATCTCCTTCTCGGGCAGGAACAGGTCCGGGCCGCCATCCTCGCGCACGAGAAAGCCGAAGCCGTCCGGATGACCCTGCACCCGGCCCTTGAGCAGGTCGGCCTTGTCGGGAATCAGCCAGTCGTCGCGCCGGTTCTGCAGCAGCTGCGCGTCGCGCGCCATCGCGCCGAGGCGGCGCTGGAAGGACTCGCGCTCGAAGTCGGCGACGTCGAGCAGATGGCAGAGGCGTTCGAAACTGGTCGGAACGCCCTGTTCCGCCAGCGTCTGCAGGATGTATTCGCGGCTCGGCAGGGGGAATTCGTATTTTTCACTCTCGCGCGCGAACTCGGGATCGGCGCGGCGGATTTTGGACAGCTTGTGCTGTGTCGGTCGTTGCTGGTGTTTGTTTGACATCGTTGGTTTTTTCATTAGAATGCGCGCCTTCTCGCACGCCTGCCCAGGTGGCGGAATTGGTAGACGCACTAGTTTCAGGTACTAGCGGGTAAAACCGTGGAGGTTCGAGTCCTCTCCTGGGCACCAGAGAATACATGAAAGCCGCTGCACCCGCGTTTCGGGCAGCGGCTTTTTCATTTTCCGTCGCCGCTGATGCCGGGGCCGGAGCACGGTGCCAGTTCCAGCGTCGCTTCCACCGGAAGGCCGGACAGCCACTCGGTGACGGCGCGGCAGTCACCGTTGCCGCAGATCTCGTAGGGCTTCACGTACGAGGAGTGGCGCAGGGCGACCCGGGGGAGCGGCGGCAAGGCCGGGACGTAGTGCCAGGCGCCATCCTTCAGTTCGGCGCCTGCCGGGGGTTCCATGCCGGCACCGGTACCGCGCACGCGGGCTTCGACGAGGCGCAGGTCATTCCCCATACGGCGGTAGTCTTCTTCCCAGACGATTTTTTCGATCGAGTGTGTCCAGCGCAGCGTGATCGCATCTCCGAACTGCGCGACCAGCAGCCCGGCCACGAGGCAGATGCCCGTCATGCCGTCATGTGGTGCGGCTTGCGCGTGCTGAAGAGGTGCCAGCCGATGAACAGGGCGCAGATCGCGAAGCCGATCTCGTCCGTCAGTGGCAGGGCGGCGACCAGCATGAAGGCGCCGGCGACGGCGAAGGCCCGTTCCCAGAGCTTCAGCGGCGCACGCAGGTAGCCAATGGCCGCCGCACCCCACAGCGCGATCGCCAGCAGCGCCTTGCCGACGATGTAGGCGACGGCCAGCACCGACGGATCGCCCTGCAGCATCAGCGCATTGTCGTAGACGGCCATGAAGGGCACGACGAAGCCGGCGATGGCGATGGTGACGGCCTTGAGGCCGATCTTCATCGGGGACTCCTTCGCTACCGAGCTGGCGGCGAAGGCCGCCAGCGCGACCGGCGGCGTGAGATCCGCCATGATGCCGAAGTAGAAGACGAACATGTGCGAGACGATCAGCGGCACGCCGAGCTTGAGCAGCGCCGGCGCGGCGATGGCGCTGGTGATGATGTAGTTGGGGATGGTCGGGATGCCCATGCCGAGCACGAGGCAGACGCCCATGGTCAGCACCAGTGACAGGAACAGGTTGGTTTCGCCCACCTTGAGGATGTAGCCGGCGAAGTTGGAGGCTGCGCCGGTCAGCGTCAACACGCCGATGATGACGCCGACGATGGCGCAGGCGACGCCGACCGGCAGGGCCTGCCGCGCGCCGTCGATCAGGCTGTCGCGCATGATCCCGAGCGTCTGCCGCCCGCCCCTGACCGAGAAGCAGAGGATGACGAGCGTGGCGATCACCGCCAGCACCGGATAGACGCCCCATTTCACCAGCAGGGACGACGCCAGTCCAATCGTCAGCCAGAAGACGTAGCGGAAGGCCGTCGATGAAAGACGGGCAGCGACGGTCGCGCCGAGGATCAGGATGGCGGTGAGGGCCAGCCCGACCATGCCGGAATACATCGGCGTGAAGCCGTTGAACAGCATGCCGACCAGCGCCGCCAGCGGCAGGATCAGGTGCCATTGTTCGCGCATGGCGCGCCACGGGTTCGGACATTCCGCCTTCGGCATGCCGAGCAGCTGCTTGCGGCCGGCTTCGAGATGCACCATCCAGAACACCGTGGCGTAGTAGAGGATGGCCGGGACCAGCGCCGCCTTGACGATCTCGGCGTAGGGGACGTTGAGGTTCTCGGCCATGATGAAGGCCACGGCCCCCATCACCGGCGGCATGATCTGGCCGCCCATCGAGGACGTTGCCTCGACCGCGCCGGCGAACACGCCCGAATAACCGAAGCGCTTCATCAGCGGGATGGTGAATTGCCCGGTGGTCAGCACGTTGGCCACGCCCGAGCCGGAAATCGTGCCCATCAGGCCCGACGACAGCACCGACACCTTGGCTGCGCCGCCCTTGGTGTGGCCGACGAAGCCGAGCGCGATGGAGTTGAACAGGTGGATCATGCCGGCGTGTTCGAGGAAGGTGCCGAACAGGATGAAGAGGAAGATGTAGGTCGCCGACACCAGCGTCGGGATGCCGAAGATGCCCTCGGTGCCGAAGCCGAGCTGGTCGACGATCTGGGCGAAGTCGTAGCCGCGGTGCGCGAGGTCGCCGGGCAGGTGCTGGCCGAACAGGCCGTAGAGCAGGAACAGGCCGCAGACGATGGGCAGCGCCAGGCCGAGGATGCGCCGCGCCGCCTCGAAGGTGAGGACCACCATCGCCGTGCCGACCCACAGGTCGATGGTGGTCGGATCGCCGGCACGCTGGATCAGGTCGCCTTCATAGAGCCACTGGTAGGTGGACAGCAGGAAGGCGCCGAGCGCCAGCACCGTATCGCCAGCGCCGACTTTTGTCAGCCTCCCGCCGCGCTTGAAGGCGGGATAAAGGATGAAGGTGAGCGACAGCAGGAAGCCGACGTGCAGCGCGCGCGTGACCAGGCTGGAAAACGGATGGAAGGCCGCGACGACCAGCTGGTAGATCGAGAAGCACAGTGCCAGGACCGACAGGGCGAGCAGAGCCTTGCCGCCGAGCCGGCGCTGCACGCCGTGCTCGGAGAAGGCCTCGTCGCCGTGGTGGTCGGGCGCGACGTCGCGGTCGGCCATTGCGGCTCGGCCTTACTTCAGCAGGCCGACTTCCTTGTAGTACTTCTCGGCTCCCGGGTGGAGCGGCACCGGCGAGCCGGTGGCGGCCTTTTCCTTCTTGATCGCCTTGGCGGCACCGTGGGCGGCGACCATCGCGTCGAGATTCTCGAACATCGACTTGGTCATCTTGTACACGGTGTCCTCGGAAACGCCGGCATGCGTGACGAGGAAGTTGGGCACCGCGATGGTCGGCACGTCGGCGGTCTGGCCGTTGTAGGTGTTGGCCGGGATGACGCTGGACTGATAGGCCGCATCGCCGATCGCGGCGACGATGTCGGCGGGGATCGGGATGACGACGATCTTCACCGCGGTGGCGAGGTCGCGCACCGCCGCGACGCCGAGGCCGGAGGAGAGCAGCGTGGCGTCGAGCTGGCGGTTCTTGATCAATTCCACCGACTCGGCGTAGCCGAGGTATTCGACCTTGCCGAGGTCGGCGTAGCTGAGGCCGGCCGCCTTGAGGATGGTGCGGCTGTTCAGCTCGGTGCCGCTCTTCGGCGCGCCCACCGAAATCTTCTTGCCCTTCAGGTCGGCCAGCGAGGTGATGCCGGAATCGGCGCTGGCGAGGAAGTGGATGTAGTTCGGGTAGATGGCGGCCAGGCCGCGCAGCTTGTCGAGCTTGGCCTTGAAGCCGACGTCGGGGTTGCCCTTCCAGGCCTCGCTCAGCGTGTCGCCGAGGGTGAAGGCGACTTCGCCCTTGCCGGCCTGCAGCAGGTTGAGGTTTTCCGCGCTGGCCTTGGTGGCCTGTACCGAGGTCTTGGCATCCGGCATGACCTTGCCGTAGATCTGCGTCAGCGAGACGCCGAGCGGGTAGTAGACGCCGCTGGTGCCGCCGGTGAGCACGTTGATGAACTCGGCGGCGTGGCTGGCCGAGGCGGCGATGGCGAGCGCCGAAGCGGCGATCAGGGAACGGATGCGCATGGGGAGTCTCCTCGTTATGATGGTTGGTGTGGAGCGGCGATTCTAGCTCCGGCACGATCAACCGTCGAAGGAGGTTTTCATGGATCTGGGCATTCGCGGCAGGCGCGCGCTGGTGTGCGCGGCCAGCAAGGGACTGGGACGCGGCTGTGCGCTGGCGCTGGCGCAGGAGGGCGTGCAGGTGACCATCGTGGCGCGTGGCGCAGAGGCCTTGCAGGCGACGCTGGCCGAGATGGAAAAAGTCGGCGCCGGCGGGACGGCACATCGGGCCGTCCAGGCGGACATCACGACGCCGGAGGGCCGGGCCGCGGCACTGGCCGCGTGTCCCGATCCGGACATCCTCATCAACAATGCCGGCGGCCCGCCGCCCGGCGATTTTCGCGACTGGAACCGCGACGACTGGCTCAAGGCGCTCGACGCCAACATGCTGACGCCGATCGAACTGATCAAGGCCGCCGTGGACGGCATGATCGAGCGGAAGTTCGGCCGCATCGTGAACATCACCTCGGCAGCGGTGAAGGCGCCGATCGACGTGCTCGGCCTGTCGAACGGGGCGCGTTCCGGCCTCACCGGCTTCGTCGCCGGCCTGGCGCGCAAGACGGTGCCGCACAACGTGACGATCAACAACCTGCTGCCGGGCCTGTTCGACACCGACCGCATCCGCAATGTCGTCGGTGCGCAGGCGAAGTCGCAAGGCGTCGACTACGAGGCCGCACTGGCAGCGCGGGTGAAGACCATCCCTGCCGGCCGCATCGGCAACCCGGCCGAGTTCGGTGCCGCCTGCGCCTTCCTGTGCAGCGTGCAGGCGGGCTACATCACCGGCCAGAACTGGCTGCTCGACGGCGGCGCCTACCCGGGGACCTTCTGAATCTGCTGGACAGGCTTCGGCAGGAACATCTGGCAAGGCATGCCGCTTGCCGTCCGGACTTCGACTTCGGGCAGGCCGCGGCTTTTGAAATTCATCGCCCGGCAGCCGTAGGGAAACTGCGGGTCGAAGGTGATGAAGTGGTGTGCGCAGGCGGCACACCGCGGCCGCTCATGCATTCTCCCGACCGATGTTGCTCGCCCAGCTGAGCGCCTGGGTCAGGCAGGCGTTGACCATGAGGTGGTCCGCACCGGGCAGTTGTTCCGTGAGCGCATGGCAGGCCTCGCCGTCGCTGGCCTCCAGCGCCTCGGTCAGGTGGAGCATGATGCCGAGCTGGCCGCCCTTTTGCTCCAGCGCCTCCTGCACGTCGGTGGAAAGCTGGATGCCCTTGAGGATCTCTTCCAGCGGCGCGCTCATCAGCGTCGGCATCAGCGACATGATGCCGGTCATGAAGGCGTGGTCCTCGAATTCGCGGGCGCCGGGCTTGAGCTTGCCGGCCAGCAGTTCGAGGAAGCGGCCGCGCGTGGCGGCGAGCTGGAGCAGCGGGCTGGCGACGTTGCTGTCCTTGCCTGACGGATTCGTGTAGAGGAGCAGCTGCAGCCAGCGCTGCAGCTGGCGGCGGCCCAGCACGGTGATGGCATGGCGCAGGCTGGTGACCTTGGTGCGCACGCCGGTGGCGACCGAGTTGGTCAGTCGCATCAGGTTCATCGCCAGTCCCGGCTCGTGCTTGAACACGCCTTCGAGGACCGTCGTTTCGGCATCTTCCATGACGAGGCCGAGCAGGCGCACCAGCGCCAGCTGCGAATGCCCCAGCTTCTTGCCGGCGATGATGGCCGGCTTGGCGAAGTAGTAACCCTGGAACAGGTGGTAGCCGAGGGCATGGCAGTGCTCGGCCTGCTCGCGGCTGTCGACTTTCTCGGCCAGCAGCGAGAGCGGCCAGCGCTTCAGCTGCCCGGTCACCTCGGCCAGCTGCTCGCGGCTCAGGGGCATGAGGTCGACCTTGACGATCTCGATCAGGTCGAGCAGCGGTTTCCACTTGTCCTCGTAATTGACGAAGTCGTCGAGGGCGAGTGTGAAGCCGCGTGCCTTGAGCTCGGTGCAGCGTTCTACGATCTCGGGCGTGATCTCGACGGTTTCGAGCACTTCCAGCACGATCTTGTCGGTCGGCAGGATCTCGAGCATGTCGGACAGCAGCAGGCTGGCGTCGCAGTTGATGAAGCCCTTGTAGGGGCCGAGTGCCTGCTCGACGCCGAGTTCGGCGAAGGCGTGGTTGATGACGTTCGCCGTGGCGCCGAGATCGTCCTGGACGTTGGCCTCGTTCTTCTGCCCGCCGCTGCGGAACAGCAGTTCGTAGGCGAACAGCTGGTGCTGGCGGTCGAGGATCGGCTGGCGGCCGATGAAAATTTCTTCGCTGGCCATCAGTGGGCATCCTCGTAATCGACATCCAGCCCGGGCCAGACCGCCTGCAGCGCCGCCTTGAATTCCGCCTGGATGCGCTCCAGCGCTTGCGCCGTATCCGCCTCGAAGCGCAGCACGATCACCGGCGTGGTGTTGGAGGCGCGGGCGAGGCCGAAACCGTCCGGGTACTCGGCCCGCACGCCATCGAGGGTGATCAGCTCGCGCGCGGTCGGGAAGCGGCCTGCCTTCTGCAGTTTCGCGATCAGGCGGTGCGGTTCGCCTTCCTGCATCTTCAGGTTGAGTTCGGGCGTTGAAATCGCGTTCGGCAGGTGCTTGAGCGGCCAACTGGCATCCGGCCAGCGCGAGACGATCTCGAGCAGGCGGGCACCGGCGTAGAGCCCATCGTCGAAGCCGTACCAGCGCTCCTTGAAGAACATGTGGCCGCTCATCTCGCCGGCCAGCGGGGCTCCGGTTTCGCGCAGCTTGGCCTTGATCAGCGCGTGGCCGGTATTCCACATGACCGGGACGCCGCCCTGGAACCGCACCGACTCGGCGACCCAGCGCGAGCACTTCACGTCGTGGATGATCTGCGCGCCGGGGTTGCGCGTCAGCACGTCGGCGGCAAACAGCATCAGCTGGCGGTCCGGATAGATGATTTCGCCGTCCTTGGTGACGACGCCGAGCCGGTCGCCGTCGCCGTCGAAGGCGAGGCCCAGTTCGGCGTCGGTCTCGCGCAGCACGCGCTGCACGTCGCGCAGGTTGGCCGGCTTGGACGGATCCGGATGGTGGTTCGGGAAGTTGCCGTCCACCTCGCAGAACAGCTCGATCACCTCGCAGCCCATGCGGCGGAACAGGTCCGGGGCGAAGGCGCCGGCCACGCCGTTGCCGCAGTCGACGACGAGCTTCATCGGCCGGGCGAGCTTCACGTCCGCGACGATCCGGTCGATGTAGGCGGCCTTGACGTCGGCGTGGCGCAGGATGCCGCGGCCGGCGGTGAAACGCTCCGCCTCGATGGTCTTGCGCAGGGCCTGGATCATCGTGCCGTAGAGCGTCTCGCCGTCGAGCACCATCTTGAAGCCGTTGTAGTCGGGCGGG
>JAVEWF010000046.1:0-19109 GCA_034004665.1 Rhodocyclaceae bacterium
CCGAAGGCGCTCATGCCGTAGATGAGGCCGAAGTTGATGGCCTTGGCGGCGCGGCGCTGTTCGTTCGTCACTTCGAGCGGGGTGACGCCGAAGACTTCGGCGGCGGTGGCGCGGTGGATGTCCTCGCCCTGCGCGAAGGCGTTCAGCAGGCCGGCGTCCTGCGAGAGGTGGGCCATGATGCGCAGCTCGATCTGCGAATAGTCGGCGCTGACGAGACGGCAGCGGGGTGGCGCGACGAAGGCGGCGCGGATGCGGCGGCCTTCCGGGGTACGGATCGGGATGTTCTGCAGGTTCGGGTCGGAGGAGGCGAGCCGGCCGGTGACGGCGACGGCCTGCGAGAAGCTGGTATGCACGCGGCCGGTGGCGGGATTGACCATCTTCGGCAGCTTGTCGGTGTAGGTGCCCTTGAGCTTGGCGAGGGTACGATGTTCCAGCAGCCGCTTCGGCAGCGGGTAGTCCTCGGCGAGCTTTGTCAGTACTTCCTCGTCGGTGGAGGGCGTGCCCGAGGGCGTCTTCTTGACGACCGGCAGGCCCTGTTGCGTGAAGAGAATTTCGGCGAGCTGCTTCGGTGAATTGAGATTGAAGGGCTGGCCGGCGAGCTGGTGAGCCTCGGTCTCGATCTCCAGCAGCCGGCGGCCGAGCGCGTCGCTCTGTCGCGCGAGCGCTTGCGTGTCGATGAGCACGCCGTGACGCTCCATGCGGAAGAGGATTTCGGCGACCGGCAGTTCGATGTTGCGGTAGAGCTGATCCAGCTTTTCCTCGGCGGCAAGACGCGGCGCCAGTGCCTGATGAACCTGCAGCGTGACGTCGGCATCCTCGGCCGCGTATTGTGCGGCGCGTTCGAGCTCGACCTGCGCGAAGGAAATGCGGTTCGCGCCCTTGCCGGTGACGTCGTCGTAGCTGATCGTCTTCAGCCGGCAATGGCGCTCGGCGAGATTCCCGAGCTCGTGCGACTGGTCGGATTCGAGGACATAGGATTCGAGCAGCGTGTCGTCGACGATGCCGGCAAGCCGGATGCCGTGGTTGGCGAAGATGTGGCGGTCGTACTTGAGGTGCTGGCCGAGCTTTTTGTGCTTTTCGGACTCGAGCCAGGGCTTGAGCTTTTGCAACGTGGGGTCGAACGGCAATTGTTCCGGTGCGCCAGCATAGTGGTGAGCGAGCGGCAGGTAGGCAGCTTCACCGGGTTCGGTGCAGAAAGAGAGGCCGACCAGTTTTGCTTCCATCGGTTCGAGCGCGGTCGTCTCGGTGTCGAGGGAAACGCGCTTGGCCTGATTCAGGCGCTGCAGCCAGTCGTCGAGCTGCGCTGCGGTGAGGATGCACGCGTATCCCGAGCGGTCGGGTTCCGTGGTTGCAAAAGTCGGTGCCGGCAGGACGGCGCCTTTTTTCGGTGGCGCCGGTTTTTCCGGAGACTCTCCGTTCAGTTCTTTCAGCCAGCTCCTGAAATCGAGTTCGGCATAGAGCGTTGCCAGCTTGGCCTTGTCCGGTTCGGCCGGTGCGAGTTCGATATCGCCCAGGTCGAGATCGCAGGCGACGGTCACGAGCTTTTTGCCCATGGGCAGGAAGTCGAGATGCTTGCGGAGGTTTTCGCCGGCCACCCCCTTGATTTCATCGGCATGGGCCACGATGCCGTCGAGCGAACCATATTGGTCAAGCCACTTCACGGCGGTCTTGGGGCCGACCTTGGCGACGCCGGGCACGTTGTCGACGGTGTCGCCGACCAGGGCCAGATAGTCGACGATGCGCTCGGGCGGCACGCCGAACTTGGCCGCCACGCCGGCCGGATCGAGCGTTTCCTCGCTCATCGTGTTGACGAGCGTGACGTGCCGGTTGACGAGCTGGGCGAGGTCCTTGTCGCCGGTCGAGACCACGCAATCCTCGCCGCGCGCGGTCGCCTGCGCGGCGAGCGTGCCGATCACGTCGTCGGCTTCGACGCCCTCGACGCACAGCAGCGGCCAGCCGAGTGCACGGATGGCCTCGTGCAGCGGCGCGATCTGGGCGGCGAGATCGTCCGGCATCGGGGGGCGGTGCGCCTTGTAGTCGGGATACCAGTCGTCGCGGAAGGTCTTGCCCTTGGCGTCGAAGACGACGGCGCGCCGGTCGGCGGCCGGGTAGTCGGCGACCAGCCGGCGCAGCATGGACAGCACGCCCTTGATGGCGCCGGTCGGCGCATTGGCATGATTGCGCAGGTCGGGCAACGCGTGAAAAGCGCGGTATAAATAGGAGGACCCGTCAACCAGTAAGAGCATGAGGGAAGCTTCAGAATGAGTGCGAAAACATGAGTGCCAAGGATAAGCTGCCGAAGATCGCCGATCCGCGTCTGGCCGCGCCGGCATCCACGTCGCGCGAGGCGTGGCGGGTGTTCGGCATTATGTCAGAGTTCGTCGAGGCGACCGAGCGGCTGGCGGGAATCCGGCCCGCCGTGTCGATTTTCGGCAGCGCGCGCGTCAAGCCCGATTCGCCGTATTACCAGCTGACCGAGCGTATCGCCCGCCTGCTCTCCGATGCCGGCTTCTCGGTGATCTCGGGCGGCGGGCCCGGCGTGATGGAGGCGGCCAACAAGGGTGCCTATTACGGGAAAAGCCCCAGCATCGGCCTCAACATCCAGCTGCCGATGGAGCAGAAGTCGAATCCCTACCAGGATATTTCCCAGAGTTTTCGCCATTTCTTCGCGCGCAAATACATGTTCGTGCGCTTCGCCGCCGCCTATGTGGTGATGCCCGGCGGTTTCGGCACGGTCGATGAGTTGCTCGAATCCCTGACGCTGATCCAGACCAGCAAGACGCCGCGCATGCCGCTGATCCTGGTCGGCGACGGTTTCTGGACCGGCCTCGTCGACTGGTTCCGCGACCGGCTGCTGACGGAAGGCATGATCAACCCCGAAGACATGGACCTGATCCAGATCATCGACGAGCCGGAGGCCATCGTCGCCGCGATCTTCAAACACTACGAAACGCGGGGTTTCGAACGCATCCCGGCCGAGCACGATTTGCTGCTGAATTTGTAGATAAAATCAAGCCATTCCGAAAAGCCGCCAACCGTACTTGATACGGACCCGAGACCATGCGCCCAACCCTGTTCGCCCTACTGTTTGCCGTCGCCCTGCCTGCCGTCGCGCAGACCCGTCCACCCAATCTGGAACCGCTGCCCGAGCCGCCTCCGCCGCCGCCCGGCATGATCGAGGATGCGGCGCTCGAGCCGCAGGTCACGATCAAGCGGCGCGGCGAAGACCGGGTCGAGGAATATCGCATGAACGGCAAGCTCTACATGATCAAGGTGACGCCGCCGCACGGTGTCTCCTACTATCTGGTCGATCCGAAGGGGGACGGCGGCTTCGTGCGCGAGGAGGTCGCCGGCGGCGACAAGCGCATCGCCGTGCCGATGTGGGTCATCCACAGCTTCTGAGCGACCGCTTGTTGCCATGCAGGCGCGTCGCTTGCCCGCCGCGCGCGGGACATTCTGGCTGTTCGAGGGCTTTCGCCTCTTCCGCCGCAATCCGCCCTTCATCACGGCCCTGACGCTGCTCTACCTGCTGGTGGTGCAGATGCTGGTGCTGCTGCTGCCGGGCATCGGCCCGGTGGTCCTGCCCCTCGTGCTGCCGCTGCTGACCCTGGTCGTCGCCAACGGCTGCCGGCTGATCGACGAGGGCAGCCAGCCGAACCGGAAGGACCTGCTGCGCGGAATCACCGGCAACCTGCCGCCCATGTTGCGGCTCGGCGCGCTGCAGCTCGCCGGCGCAGTGCTGCTGGTGCTGCTCAACCTGGCTCTGAACGGCGGTGCCGATCCGCTGTCCGGCATCAACGATCCGCTGGGGGCTGCAAACATGGGCGAGGGGATGGCGCCGGCCGACCCTGAAGCCGAGGCCGCCATGCTGGGGGCGTTGCTGCGACTGCTGCTGCTCGCCGCGCCGGTCATCATCGCGTTCTGGTTCGCCCCCTTCCTCGTCGGCTGGGACCGCGTCAGCCCCTTCAAGTCGCTGTTCTTCAGCACGGTCGCCGCGTGGCGCAACTGGCGGGCGATGGCCATGTTCAGCATCGCCGCGCTGGTGCTGGCCGGCATCGTGCCCGGACTCATCCTGATCGTGATCGGCCAGGTTGCCGGCGTGGCGCTCGACGTCGCCTTCGTCGCCTTGCGCCTGCTGCTGATTTTCCTCGTCGCGCCGGTGTTGACGGCGAGCATCTACGTCAGCTACCGCGATATCTTCCACACCGACACCACCGCATGAGCGGGCCGGTCGGCAGCGCCGGGAATGATGCTGTCGGCACCGTCCGGAACGATGCTGTCGGCATCATGGGCGGCACCTTCGATCCGGTTCACCTCGCCCACCTGGCCCTGGCCCGTACGGCGCTCGACCGCCTCGGCCTGGCCGAGGTGCGCTGGATTCCCGCCGGCCGGCCGTGGCACCGCGATGCGCCGGGCGCCTCGCCCGCCGACCGGGTGGCCATGGTGCGGGCCGCCATCGCCGGCGAGCCGCGTTTCGTGCTCGACGCGAGCGAGGCCGAGGCCGGTGCGCCGGGCTACACCGTCGATACGCTCGCCCGCCTGCGCCGCGAACTGGGTCCGGACCGTCCGATCGTCCTGTTGCTGGGCGCGGATGCCTTCCGCGGACTGGCCGGCTGGCATCGCTGGCGCGAACTCTTCGACCTCGCCCATATCGCCGTGGCGACGCGGCCGGGCTTTCCGCTGGATGAAGTACCGGCCCCGCTGGATGCGGAATTCGCCGCACGCCGTCTCCATGTTGGCGGCGGACCGGCTTTGCGCCGTCCCGCCAGCGCCGATTTTTCCGGCCGGCCGGCCGGCAACATCCACGCCTTCGAACTCGTCGCCGGCACGGTCTCGGCCACCGAGGCGCGCACGCTGCTGGCCGCCGGCGCTGCGGACGACCAACTGCGCGGATTGCTGCCGGCCCCCGTTCTCGACTATATTCGCCGCAATCGCCTTTATTCCCGCTGATTCATCAAGACCTTGTCGCCCGATCTTGCCGGGCGTGGATTGAAACATGGACATCCGAAAGCTGCAACGCATCGTCGTAACCGCCCTCGAAGACATCAAGGGCAAGGACATCGAAGTCATCAATACGCGCAGGCTGTCCGACATGTTCGCGCGCGTCGTCATCGCCACCGGCGATTCGAACCGGCAGGTACGCGCGCTGGCGAAGAGCGTCGCGGACAAGGTGCGCGAGGCAGGCGGCGAGGTGATCGGCGTCGAAGGCGAGGACGGCGGCGAATGGGTGCTCGTCGACCTCGGCGAGGTCGTCGTCCATGTCATGCAGCCCAAGGCGCGCGCCTACTACGACCTCGAAGCGCTCTGGCAGGTGAAGCCGAAGCGGCCGGCGGGGACGGCAGCGGACGCGTGAGGCGGCCGGCTTGAGACTGATCGTGGTGGCCGTCGGCAACCGCCTGCCGGAGTGGATGAACGCCGGCTTCGCCGAATACGCGAAGCGCATGCCGCGCGAACTGCCGCTCGAACTGGTCGAAATCAAGCCCGAACCGCGCACCACCGGCAAGACGGTCGAGGCGATGATGGCGGCCGAGGCGAAGCGCATCGAGTCGGCACTGCCGGCACGCTGCCGGCGCGTTGCTATGGACGAACGCGGCACGGCGCCGGATACGCGCACGCTGGCCGATAACCTGGTGCATTGGCAGGGCCATGGCGACGACGTCGCCTTCCTCATCGGCGGCCCGGACGGGCTCGACCCCGAGCTCAAGCGTTCCGCCCATGAGAGCATGCGCCTTTCCTCGCTGACCCTGCCGCACGGCCTGGCGCGCGTCGTGCTGGCGGAGGCGCTCTATCGCGCCCACAGCCTCAATGCCGGTCACCCCTACCATCGCGACTAGGCCGTTTCAATGACCACGCTCGAACCGCGCATCTATCTCGCCTCGCAAAGCCCGCGCCGCCGCGAACTGCTGACGCAGATCGGCGTGCGCTTCGACCTGCTGCTCTTCCGCAGCGGCATGCGTGCCGATCCCGAAACCTGCGAGGATCCGCTGCCGGGCGAAGCGCCGGACGCTTATGCATTGCGCGTCGCTGAGGCCAAGGCGCGGCACGGTGCGCAACTGCTGGCGGTACGCCGGCTGCCGGTGCGACCCGTACTGGCAGCGGATACCACGCTGGATGTTGAAGGGGAGATCATCGGCAAGCCGGCGGACGATGCCGATGCGGCGACGATTCTGACGCGCCTGTCGGGCCGTGCACATCGCGTGTTGACCGCCATCGCCATCGCCCACGCGGATCGCCTCGAAACCCGGCTGTCGACCAGCGAAGTCAGGTTCCGTCCGCTCGGCGCCGAGGAAATACGCCGCTACGTCGCCACCGGCGAACCGCGCGACAAGGCCGGTGCCTATGGCTTGCAGGGCCGCGCCGCGGTCTTCGTCGAGGAAATCCGCGGCAGCCATTCCGGCATCGTCGGCCTGCCGCTGTGCGAAACCGCGCTGCTGCTGCGCGAATTCGGTTACCCGGTGTAGGTCCGCCGTCCCGCCAGCGCCGACTTTTCCCAGATGAACGAAGAATTCCTGATCAACTTCACGCCGCAGGAAACGCGTGTCGCCCTGATGGAGCAGGGCACGGTGCAGGAGCTTCACGTCGAGCGTACCGGCGGGCGCGGCATCGTCGGCAATATCTACCTCGGCCGAGTCGTGCGCGTGCTGCCCGGCATGCAGTCGGCTTTCATCGAAGCCGGACTCGACCGCACGGCCTTCCTCCATGTCGCCGACATCTGGGGCGAGAAGAACGGCAACGGCGGCACGCGTGCCATCGAACGCCTGCTCGCCGAAGGCGAAACGCTGATGGTGCAGGTGCTCAAGGACCCGATCGGTACCAAAGGCGCACGGCTTTCGACGCAGATTTCGCTGGCCGGCCGCCTGCTCGTCTATCTGCCGCAGGAAAAGCACATCGGCATCTCGCAGAAGATCGAGGACGAAGCGGGCCGCGAAGCTTTGAGGGAACGCATCCAGGCACTCCTCCCTCCCGACGAGGCGGGCGGCTACATCGTCCGGACCATGGCGGAGAATGCGACCGACACCGAACTGGCGGCCGATATCGCCTATCTGCGCCGTCTCTGGCAGGAGATCCGCCACCGAGCGCAGAATGCGACCGCACCGAGCCTGCTGCACCACGACCTGACGCTTGCCCAGCGCGTCCTGCGCGATCTGGCGGGTCCGGAAACTTCGCGCATCGTCATCGATTCGCGCGAGAACTTCCAGAAACTTGCCGCCTTCGCACACGAATACATGCCCCAGCTCGCCCCGCTGCTGGAGCACTACACCGGCGAGCGGCCGCTGTTCGACCTGTATGCCGTTGAGGACGAGATCCAGAAGGCGCTGGCCCGGCGCGTCGACCTGAAGTCCGGCGGCTACCTGATCATCGACCAGACCGAGGCGATGACCACGATCGACGTCAACACCGGCGCCTTTGTCGGCAACCGTTTCGGCGGCAACTTCGACGACACCATCTTCAAGACCAACCTCGAGGCGGCCCAGACGATCGCGCGCCAGCTCCGCCTGCGCAATCTCGGCGGCATCATCATCGTCGACTTCATCGACATGGAGCTGCCCGACCATCAGGCGGCCGTGCTGGCGGAACTGGACAAGGCGCTGGCGCGGGATCACACCCGCATTTCGGTGAACGGCTTCACGCAGCTCGGCCTCGTCGAACTGACCCGCAAGCGGACCCGGGAGTCGCTCGCCCATGTGCTCTGCGAGCCCTGCCCGACCTGCGGCGGACGGGGGGTGGTGAAGACCGCCCAGACCGTCGCCTACGAGATCCTGCGGGAACTGGTGCGCGAGGCACGCCAGTTCAGCGCCCGCGAAATGCGGATGCTGGCCGCGCCGGCCGTCATCGACCTGTTCCTCGACGAAGAGTCGCAGGCCATCGCCATGCTGTCTGATTTCATCGGCCGACCGATTTCCCTGCAGGCCGAGCCGAGCTACAGCCAGGAACAGTTCGACATCGTACTAATGTGATCAAGGCCCGACAGACGCGCCTGTGAGAAATAGCCCCTGCCTAAATCTTTCGCTACAAATTATGTAGTCTGCTACGCTACAGATAGCAGGATTCAGGAAAAAGGGGAATTTAATGAAGTTGCGTGCGTGCGCCTTTGCCATTGCGCTGGGGTGGGCGTGTATCTTGCCGGCGATCGCCCAGGACGAACGTTTCGACATCGAGCGTTTCGACATCCGCGGCAATACGCTGCTTCCTCCCGGGCAGGTCGTGTCGCTCGTTGCACCCTATGCCGGCAAGGGCCGAGTCTACGGCGACATCCAGAAGGCGCTCGAGGCGCTCGAAAATGCCTATCGTGCCAGAGGCTACGGCACGGTCAACGTGCATGTTCCGGAGCAGGAAATCAGCGGCGGCATCATCCAGCTCGACGTCACCGAGGCCGTGATCGGCAAGGTCCGGGTCGAGGGCAACCGTCATTTCGATGCGGCCAGCCTGCGGGCCGCCCTACCCCGGCTGCAGGAAGGCAAGGCGCCGAACCTGCGGCAGATTTCCGAAAACGTTCAACTGGCCAACGAAAATCCCGCGCGATCGGCAGAAGTCACCTTGGGTATCAGCGAAGAGGCGGGCAAGGTGGACGCCAAGGTGGCGGTCGTCGACCAGCCGCCGCAGCGTTTCTATCTCACGTTCGACAACAGCGGGACGATGGCCACCGGACGCCACCGTCTCGGTGTCGCCTGGCAGGATGCCAACCTGCGCGGCAAGGATGAAGTCCTGACGCTTGCCTATACGACTTCGCCAGACCCCTGGCTCGACCACCCCGACGGGGTCAAGGTGGACGTCTACAGCGTCGCCTTCCGCAAGCCGTTCTACGAGTTCGGCGACAGCCTCGACATCATCTACGGCAATTCTTCGGTCAACGTGCCAAGCAGCGTCCTGGCCCTGGGCAGCCCCTTCGGCATCGTCGGCAAGGGCGAGGTGCTGGCCCTGCGCTGGAACCACCTGTTTCCGCGCGTCGGCGAATACAGTTCGCGGCTGGTGTTCGGCTTCGACTTCAAGCACATCAATGCCACCTGCGAGCCGGATCGGCGCGGCGTGGTCAATAGCTGCACGCCCTACACCCTGCGTCCGCTGACCGCCACCTACAGCGGCCAGCGGCAGGGCGTTGCCAGCCAGCTGGGCTACACCCTCGGCCTTGCGTGGAACGCATTCCCCACCGGAGCGCGTTATGCAACAGCCAGCGGCAAGAACGACTACTACAGCTTCATCGCCGGCCGCCCGGTTTCCGACGACTTCATGATCCTGCGCTACGGCGCCAGCTATGCGCGGCTGATCGATGGCTGGCAGTTGCGCGCCGCCTTTTCCGGCCAGTCCACCCAAAGCGGCCTGCCGAGTGCCGAGCAATTGGGGCTCACCGGCGCACAGGCGGTGCGCGGTTTCGACGAGCGCATCGTGTCGGCCGATACCGGACATGTCGTCAACCTCGAGGCCTATACGCCCAATCTGGCCGGGCAGGTGGGCGTACCGGGCACCCTCCACGGCGTGCTCTTCTACGACCTGGGCCGCGGCCGCAATGTCGGCGCGTCGAGCAATGTCCACGAAGGCGTCGCCTCCTTCGGTGCCGGATTGCGCTACAGCCTGAACAAGGATGTCAGCTTCAGCGTCGATGTCGCCGACGTTCTCGACCAGGGCCCGAACAATCTCGACCGCCGCAATGGCTGGGGCGGCCACTTCAGGATGATGATGGCTTTCTGAACGCCATCTGCAGCTGCAGGGGAACAGTCATGAAAACCGCACGACTCCCGCGCTTCAAGGTCCGGCAGCAACTGCTGTCGCTATCGGTGGCGGCGTGTTTCTCGGCGGGAGCCTGGGCGCTGCCCACCGACCCGGTGGTCGTCAATGGTACGGCGAGTTTCAACCAGGCCGGCAACGTCCTGACGGTGACCAACAGCCACGGGGCGATCATCAACTGGCAGACCTTCGGCATCGCGGCCGGCGAAACGACCCGCTTCATCCAGCCCTCGGCCAGTTCCGCGGTGCTCAACCAGGTCGTGACCAACAACCCGTCAGCCCTCTATGGCACGTTGAGCTCGAACGGCGTCGTCTGGCTTGTGAATCAGTCCGGCATTCTGGTGGGTGCGGGTGCCGTCATCGACACCGCCGGCTTCGTCGCCTCCACCCTGCCCGTGCGTGCCGAAGACTTCCTTGCCGGTCGGCTCGCCTTCCAGGCCCAGCCGGGTGCCGGCGATGTCATCAACCGCGGCACCATCACCACTCCGTCGGGCGGTAGCGTCTACCTCGTCGGCAGCAACGTGACGAACGAAGGCCTGATCCAGACCCCCAATGGCGAAACCCTCCTCGCCGCCGGACAGATGGTCGAACTGATCGATACCGCTACCCCGGGCGTCAAGGTCGAAATCACCGGCGCGGCAGGCAACGCCACCAACCTCGGCAACATCGTGGCTGACGCCGGCCGCATCGGCATCGCCGGTGCGATCGCCCGCAACAGCGGCACCCTCGATGCGTCGAGCGTCGTCAATGAAGGCGGGCGCATCTTCCTCAGGGCCAGTCAGGATGCCTACGTCGAGGGAACGGGGCTAGTCATCGCCACTGGCACCGAGGGCGGGCAAGTCGAAGTTCTCGGCAACCGTGTGGCCGTCATGGATCAGGCCGGAATCGATGTGTCGGGTACGAATGGCGGTGGCCGGATCATGGTCGGCGGCGACTACCAGGGCAAGAACCCTGACGTTCAGAACGCACAGATCACCTACTTCGGCCCTGAAGCGACACTGAAGGCGAATGCGACGGAAGTCGGCGATGGCGGGACGGTGATTGTGTGGGCGGATGACACGACACGGGCTTACGGCAGTATCGAAGCGAAGGGTGGGACGAACGGTGGCGACGGCGGCTTCGTCGAAACCTCGGGGAAACGGTATCTGGATTTCGCAGCGCAGGTAGATACGCGTGCCGCAGATGGCACGGCGGGTACCTTGCTGCTTGATCCGACCGATATCACGATTACAAGCAATGGCGGTAGTCCGGCGACAGGTTCGTTCAGCCTTGTGGGTGTGGATCAGGTTTTCAATGGCGGCGCGGCCGCAACATCCACCATGGGCTGGGACTACATCAGCGGCCTGCTCTCCAGCAACAATGTTGTCATCCAGACTTCATCGGCTGCTACGGGTGTCAACGGGAACATCACGATTTCCGGGTCGCCGACAGGCGGTAGCCTGACGGTCGCTCACACGAGCCCCTATTTCACCAGTACGAATACTTACAACAACCTCTACAGCAGCCCGTACAAGCTTTCGTTGCTGGCCGAGAACGCGATCAACATCGATGCGACCTTCGGCAACGCCGGAACAGGCGCAATCGAATTGGTCGCAGGTTGGGATGGAGTCAGTACAGCGTCGCCGGCAGTGGGCGCCTATGCGGCCGGCAAAAGCATCTATTTCCGCCCTGCAGCAGCCATGGGCGACGTGGGCATTGTTTCCAATGGCAGCGTGACGATGAAGGCTGCCGGTGAAATCAACATGGTTGCCGACGGTGCGTATGGACGTACTTACATCGACATGACGTCAGGCGCATTATCCATAACAACCAATACGCTCCAGCTATACGCCAATGGTGACTACTCATCGACAATTCGTACCAATGGCGATCAAAGCATTACGTTGGCGGGGATGGGCGGGGCAGGCGTCAGCCAGTTGTTGCTGCATGGCAGTGATGGTGTGGGCAACCAAGGGGGATATGCCTCCATCGAGCGTTTTGGCGGCACGGGTGGTCAATCCTTTGTCTTCAGTAACGGCGCATACCTGACCATGACCGGTGGCAGCGGTAGCGGCACGGTTAGCGGATGGAGCGGGGATTGCGGATTGGCGGGTGCCAGCTGCAGCGGAAACTACGCTGAAATACAGAATTACGGCACCGGTAACCAGACCCTCGCCTTTTCTGCCGGAAGCATCATGACCCTGCAGGGAGGTGGAGCCGGCAATGGCAACGATGCCGAGATCAATCAGGAAGGTTCCGGAGCGCAGATCATTTCCGGCAATCCGGTCATCCAACTCCTGGGTGGCGCAGGTGGCGGACAGATGATTACCGTCAGCGGCGAAGACCATTATTTTGAAAATAGCGCCGGCCTCTCGTCCGACGGTGCGCAGGCCATCAACGCTGCATCGATCACGATGACTGGCGGCAATGCCAGCTATGGTGGTGCCTACATCGGCGGCATGACCCAAGTGATCAACGTAACCGGAAACGTCTTGCTGACAGGAGGAGCCGCCACGCCCCCCGGAAGCTTCACCGCCAGCGGCGACTTCATCCATGAAAACGCTGCACTCATCGGATGGGACGGGGCAGGGCATACCTTGAACCTGACCGCGGGCAGCCTGACGCTCAATGGAGGCGTGGTCAGCACTTATGGCGGATCGCCAGCTGCAATCGGCGGTTATATGGTTCCCACCAGCACCACGATTACGACGACAGGCGGAAACCTGCAGCTTTCAAGTTCGAACGTATGGAGCGATCGGATAGGCTCTTTCGGATTTGCAGGCGGAACTCTGACGTTAAATTCTTCCGGCAGCATCTCGCTCGGCCAAGGCCTCATCGGGACCGGATCGGTTGGTAGCGTTACGATGAATGCGACCGCCGGTATCAGCCAGACATCAGGCGGCGTGATCAAGACTGCCAGCTTGAGTGCCGGATCCAGTGGCACTCAAACCATCAACCTGACCGGCGAGAACCTGGTAGCCAATGTTTCCCTGTCACAAACGGGAAGCGGTGACGTCTATTACAAAAGCGTCCTGCCATTCCAGGCTACAGCATCCGGCGGCGGCTATATTTGGTACAAGCTCGCCGATACCTACGGGTACGGCGGCGACATGACTCTCGGTCCCCATACGGCCGGAGATTACATCTGGGTAGAGGCCGATGGCAGTATCACCGTCAACGGGGCGCTGAATGCAACGACCTCAAGTACCCACCTTTTCGCGGGCTTCAATCAGACGGGGATAAGCACCCTGACGGTCAACGGCAACATCACGGCCGCCACCAATGTCGAGCTGGACAACAAAGAAGGCAGCATTTCCCACTCCGGGACAGCTACGGCCGCGGCTGGATATGTCAAGTTCAAAAACGATTATGGAACGACCCCGGCGGGAAGCTACATCGCTATCGATGTCATCAATCACACGGGAACGATCGATCCGGGCGACGACGTCATCATCGCATCAAAGGGTGCGATTCTCGACAATAACGGAAGTGCAATCAACATCACCAGCATCAATCCGAATCAAGGCGTTTACCTGACCAGCCAGAATGGCGGCTTGTCTGGCCAGTTGGCGATCAGTACCGATATCCGGACGGATGCCCCTATTGATGCCAGGGTACTGGGCGGCAACTACGGTGGTATCCGCATCACCAACGATGGTCAGGGAAGTGTTCTGTCGGATCTCTATTTGCTCGATAGCTCAGCCAATGGAGGGCCGATCAGTTTCAGCCATGTAGGTGATATAGACAGTTCATCATCCATCGACATCAGCACGGCCGCGGGTGATATAGCGGTCATGACTAGTGGCAACATGGTAGAGGATGACAACATATTTCTTGATACGCCAGGCAACACCATGCTGGCTGCGGGCGGCAACATGACGATCGACTGTTGTCTGTCGACTTCGGGCAGCCTTTCGTTGGCGGCGGGCGGTACGCTGACAATCAATGGATCTATCGATACCAGCGGCAACCTCATATTGGCAGCACCGATCATCCAGAACGATGGCGATATCGAGAGCTATGGTATGGCAACCTTCGTTGCGAATGATTACCTCAGTTCCGGTGGTTCGCTTGTCACATGGGGTACGACGGACGACATCATCGGCGTGATTGCCAACAACATGACGTTGAGCGACGGCGCGTACCTGAGTGCCGGCAGGGATGTAAACCTCACTTTTGCTGGTGCAACCTCGACGCTGGCCCTGGACGCCTCTTATATCCGTGCAGAATCCCCCGATACGATTTACCTGAATTTCATGGGGCGCGCCTCGGGAGGGGTCATGATCGATGGAGTAGAGACGACGACCAGTTCGGGTAGCAGTGGGTTTTTCAATACTTCCAGCATGACGCCCGCTACTCTTGGCAGTGGTCTGATGATTACCTATTCCGGCGGATTGCAAGTGGTCATCGAAGAGTCGATCAAACCTGTCGACCCCTGCCTGTTGGCGCCGGATGCCTGCCAGGTGGACACGGATACGCTCGCCAGCCTGACAACCGAAATGGACCAGACGGTCGGTGGCGGACAAGGTGAGTTCGGTGCCGGCGAAGGAGGCGACGACGATGACGGCAAGGACCGCAAGAAATTCGGTCAGTGCAAGGGGTGACGCCATGAAAGTGAGATCGCTGATCGCCCTGTGGCTGCTGGCTTGCTCGTCGGTTTGGGCGGCGCCTGCCGCGGAGGTGACCCACCTGTCCGGGATTCTCTCGGTGAAGAAAACCGACGGCACGGCGAAGATTCTGTCGGTGAAATCCTCAGTGGATGAAGGCGATGTCCTGACCACCGAAGCCGAGACCTATGCCCGCCTCAAATTCATCGACGGCGGCGAGGTTGTACTGCGGCCGAACAGCCAGCTCAAGATCCAGCGCTACCGTTTCGAAGAAGCCAGGCCGGAAGAAGACAACGTCCTCGTCGGCCTGCTCAAGGGCGGCCTGCGTGCCGCGACCGGCATGATCGGCAAGCGCAACAAGGAGAAGGTTTCCTACCAGACGCCGACGGCGACCATCGGCATCCGCGGCACCCACTTCGGCGCCCTGCAATGCAGTGGCGACTGCGGTGGCATCCCGACGCCGACCGGCCAATCGTTGCCGGACGGGCTGCACGTCGATGTCGCTTCGGGGACGATCTCGATCAGCAACGGGGCGGGCACCTTCACCTTCGATGCCGGGCAGTTCGCCTTCGTGCCGGGCATCAATCTGCCGGCGGAGCTGGTGCCTGCCGAGCGGGGCATCCGCGTGACGATGCCGGGCTGCATCGCCACCAACCGGGGCATCGGGGCCGGTATCGGCAAGAGCGACGCGAGCGACTGCACCGTGCAGTGAAGCGGGGTTACACTTTCCTCACACCAACAACAGAGGAGAGTTCCCCATGACAGAGAAGAACCCGGATTTCGACAGCCTGGTGCCCGCCGTCGGTTTCACGCGCCGCGGTTTCGTCGCCACCGCGCTGGGTGCAGGCTTCGCCCTCGCGGCCGGACCGGCCGCGGCGCAGACGGCGATCAAGACCCCGGCGGACGGCCTGGTCGCCGGCGAGGTGAAGATCGGCGAACTGGCCGCTTATCGCGCCATGCCGGCTGGCGGCACGAAGCTGCCGACCGTGCTGGTCGTTTCCGAGATCTTCGGCGTGCATGAATACATCGCCGATGTCTGCCGGCGGCTCGCGAAGCTCGGCTACCTCGCCGTCGCGCCCGAACTGTTCGCCCGCTACGGCGACCCGCGCAAGATGACGAACGTGCAGGACATCCTGTCCGCCGTGATCTCGAAAGTGCCGGACAAGGAGGTGATGGCCGACCTCGATGCCTGCGCAGCGTGGGCGAAGGGCAATGGCGGCGACGCGGCGCGGCTCGCCATCACGGGCTTCTGCTGGGGCGGGCGCATCACCTGGCTGTATGCGGCGCACAACCCGGCGGTAAAGGCGGGCGTGGCATGGTACGGCCGCATCGACGGCGAGGTGAACGACCGCACGACGCGCTGGCCGCTCGACGTGGCGGGCGAAATCAAGGGTGTCGTGCTCGGCCTCTACGGCGGACAGGACCAGGGGATTCCGCTCGACGACGTGGACATGATGCGTGGCGCGCTGGAAAAGGCCGGTAGCCGTTCGCAGATCCATGTCTATGACGATGCCGGCCATGCTTTCCACGCCGACTACCGGCCGACCTACCGCAAGGCCGCGGCCGAGGACGGGTGGAAGCGGCTGCAGGCGTGGTTCGGCAAGAACCTGTAAATCAGGGTTCGTGCCAGCGCGGCAGCAGCACCCACAGGCTGCCGCGCTGTTTCATTTTCCCGGCCAGCGCGCCGGCTTCCGGGCCGCTGCCCCAGTAGAAGTCAGCCCGCACCGGGCCGCGGATCGCGCCGCCGGTGTCCTGCGCCAGCATCAGCCGCTGCAGGGGTTCCTCGCTGTTCGGCCGCGTCGCGGCGAGCCAGACCGGCGCGCCGAGCGGCGTGTGGCGCGGATCGACGGCGATCGAACGTTCCGGCGTCAGCGGCACGCCCAGTGCCCCGGGCGGCCCGCTGCCTTCGGCTTTCAGTTCGCGAAAAAACACCAGGCTCGGATTGGCGGCGAGCAACTCCTGCAGCCGTTGCGGGTTGCGCTCGGCCCATGCCCGGATGCCCTGCATCGAGGCCTCGTGCGATTGCAGTTCGCCCTGTTCGATCAGCCACTTGCCGATCGAGCGGTAGGGATGGCCGTTCTGGTCGGCATAGCCGATGCGTACGCGGCTGCCGTCGTCGAGCTCGACCTGCCCGGAGCCCTGGATCTGCAGGAAGAAGAAACCGATTGGATCGTCCAGCCAGAGCAGCGCCTGCCCGGTCCGCCGCTCTTCCTCGGCCGCCCATTCCGCCCGGCTGAAGAAGGGCACCAGCTTGCGCCCCCTATCTGTCTCAATGAGGCGGCCGCGCAGGCGCATGTGCTTCAGCTCGGGATAAAGCGAGGCGAGGTCGACGACGATCAGGTCGTCGGGCGGTCCGAAGACCGGCACGAGGTAGGGCGGTTTCTTCTCGCGGCTGCCGCGCACCACGGGCTCGTAGTAGCCGGTGACGAGTCCCTCGCGCGTAGCGTCGGGATTGACGAGCTGCCAGGGGCGGAAGTTTTCTTCGAACCAGCCGCGCGCCGTCCTGCCGTCGCCGACTTTTTCAGCGGATTCGCAGGTGGATAGCCAGAGCGGCCGCTTGCCGAGCGTCGCGCATTCGGCGCGGAACAGGACGAGCACGGCGGCGTGGTCGTCGGTTTCCCAGCCGGGCAGGTCGCGCCATTCGGCGGGTTGCAGCGGCTTGGCGGCGGGCTTCGGCTTTTCGGGTTCGGCACAGGGCGGACAGACCGGCAAAGTCGGCGCCGGCGGGACGGCGGTACAGCCGGCAAGCAATGAAACGAGCAGGGCGGGGAGTGTTAAATTGCGGCGTGTCATGACCGGAAGCTTACCCGATGCAAGGACTTGAATCTTTGATCCAGCGCCTCGAATCGCTCGTCGCGCGTGCCGAATCACTCCTGCCTGGGCCGGCGGCGCCCCCCGACTGGAACGCCGTCGCCTTCCGCTGGCGCGGCACGCCGGCCCGCCTGGAGCCGGTGCGCCATCCGCACAAAATCCGCCTCGCCGACCTCAAGGGCGTCGAGGCGCAGAAGGCCGCCATCGAGCGCAACACGCGTCAGTTCGTCGCCGGCAAGCCGGCCAACAACGTGCTGCTCACCGGCGCGCGCGGTACCGGCAAATCCTCGCTGGTGAAAGGCGTGCTGGCGAAGTTCGCGAAGCAGGGGCTGCGCCTGATCGAGGTCGACCGCAACGATCTGCTGGGCCTGCCCGGGATCATCGACCTCGTCGCCGGCCGGCCGGAGCGCTTCATCGTGTTTTGCGACGACCTGTCCTTCGAGGCGTCCGAACCGGGCTACAAGGCGCTCAAGAGCGCGCTCGACGGCTCGGTCGCCGCCCCGCCCGAGAACCTGCTGATCTACGCCACCTCCAACCGCCGCCACCTGATGCCCGAACGTTTCGCCGAGAACCGCGAGACCGTGCATGGCGACGACGGCGAGATCCATCCGGGCGAGACGACCGAGGAGAAGATCTCGCTGTCGGAACGCTTCGGGCTGTGGCTGTCCTTCTACCCCTTCGACCAGGACCACTATCTCGACATCTGCGTGCATTGGCTGCACGTTTTCGGCGTCGATGAAAAGTCGGCGCTGGCAGCACGGCAGGAGGCACTGCAGTGGGCGCTGCAGCGCGGTTCGCGCAGCGGACGTGTCGCCTGGCAGTTCGCACGCGACTACGCGGGTCGGCAAAAGTGAAGCTCACTGAAGTCGCGGCGGCCGTCATCCTGCGACCCGACCGCAGCTTCCTTCTGGGGCAGCGTGCCGCCGACACCTTCTATCCCGGCTACTGGGAGTTTCCCGGCGGCAAGGTCGAGCCGGGCGAAACGCCTTACGAAGCGCTGGTGCGCGAACTGCACGAGGAGCTCGAGATCGAGGTGCGGGAAGCCTCGCCCTGGATCGTGCGCGAGCATGTCTACGAGCACGCCCATGTGCGGCTGCATTTCTTCCGCGTCACGGCCTGGACGGGGACGCTGTGCGACTATGTGCATGCGGCACTCGAGTGGCAGCGGCCCGGCGCGACCAACGTCGCGCCGATGCTGCCGGCGAACGCCCCGGTGCTCGCCGCTCTCGAGTTGCCGGACGTCTATGGCGTCACGCATGCCTGGCAGACGGGTGCGGAAGCACAGCTCGCACAACTGGATACCGCGCTGGCGCGAGGATTGCGGCTGGTGCAGCTGCGTGAAGGCTCGCTCCCCGAGATGCAGCGAGAATCCTTCGCCGCCGCCGCCGTGGCGCGTTGCCGGCAGCATGGGGCGCGGGTGCTGGTGAATGGCGACGCGCAGCTCGCCCGCGCGATCGGTGCCGACGGGCTGCACCTGCCGGCGCGCCAGCTCATGGCGCTCGACCGGCGTCCGCCGTTTCCCCTTGTCGCCGCTTCCTGCCACGAACGGCACGAGCTGGAACGGGCTGCCTGCCTCGGCCTCGACTTCGCCGTGCTCGGTCCGGTGCGGGCGACCACGACGCATCCCGGGCAGGACGGCATCGGCTGGACAGGTTTTGCGGATCTGGTGCGGGGATTGCCGCTGCCGGTCTATGCCATCGGCGGCTTGGGGCCGGACGATCTGGCCGCGGCCCGGGCTGCCGGTGCGCAGGGCATCGCCGCTATTCGCGCGGCCTGGGCGGTTCCGGGGGAATAAGCGCCGGATCGGCGAAATCCTCCGGAGAGGCGTGGCCGGGGACGCGATATTCGTCGTTCGCCCACGCACCGAGGTCGAGCTTGCGGCAGCGTTCGGAACAGAAGGGACGGAACGGGCTTTGCGATCCCCAGACGACCGGGGCGCCGCATTGCGGACAGGCTACGGTACGGGCGCTGCTCACAGGTTGCAGTAGG
>JAVEWF010000131.1:0-3878 GCA_034004665.1 Rhodocyclaceae bacterium
TCGGCGCCACCGGCGACGAGCTGCAGGCGCTGCGCGTGCTGGTCGATGTGTCCGAGGACTTCTGGAAGCGCCAGAGCGGCGAGCTGTTCCGCCTGGTCAACGAGATCCTGGACAAGGAGCGGGGAATCGATAGGAGACATGCAGCATGATCGAGACAAGAGAGATCCGCCACTTCCACCTCTTCGGTGCCATCGGCGGCGGGGCAATGGGCTTCAACCGCGGCAAGGCCCGCGTCGGCAACATGGTCGCCCGCTTCCGCTGCCTTGGCAGCGTGGACGTCGACGCAGCCGCCAATCGGGACTTCGAGCGCAACGTCGGCGTCAAGCCCACGACGCTCGACCTCTTCGACCGCAGCCAGTACGCCGCCTTCCACGGCCACAAACCGCCGGCGGGCTGGCGCGAGGCGACGCCCGACGACATCCGCCGCGCGGCCGGCTACGAGTTCCCGCACATCGTTTTCCTGTCGGCGCCGTGCAAGGGCTTCTCCGGGCTGCTGTCCGAGAACCGCAGCCGCACCGACAAGTACCAGGCCCTCAACCGCCTGACGCTGCGCGGCGTCTGGCTGATGCTCGAAGCCTTCGGCGACGAGCCGCCCGAGTTGATCGTCTTCGAGAACGTGCCGCGCATCGCCACGCGCGGCCGGCACCTGCTCGACCAGATCGGCGCGATGCTGCGCCAGTACGGCTACGCCGTGGCAGAGACGACGCACGACTGCGGCGAGCTCGGCGGCCTGGCCCAGAGCCGCAAGCGCTTCCTTCTGGTGGCACGCCACGTCGCCAAGATTCCGCCATTCCTCTACGAGCCGCCCAAGCACCCACTGGCCGCCGTCGGCACCGTCTTGGGCCGCATGCCGCTGCCCGGAGATCCTGCCGGCGGGCCGATGCACCGCGTGCCAAGCCTGCAGTGGAAAACCTGGGTGCGCCTGGCCTTCGTCGAGGCCGGCGCCGACTGGCGCAGCCTCAACCGGCTGGCCGTGCAGGACGGCTACCTGCGCGACTACCTGATCGTGCCGCAGATGCACAACGGCACGATGGGCGTGCTGCCGTGGGAATCGCACGCCGGCACGGTGGCGGACCCGCGGTTCGACCAATCGGCCAAATGGCACGACGGCCAAGCCTACGGCGTGCGCCGCTGGAGCGATCCGAGCGGCGCCATCACCGGGCAGAAATCTCCGGGGCAAGGCAACTTCGCCGTTGCCGACCCGCGCCACGCCGGGCCGCCGAAGCACTCCAACGAGTTCCGCATCGTCCGCTGGACCGAAAGCGGTGTAGCCGTTACCGGCGCGCACGGCTCCGGACAATGCGTGCAGGATCCTCGCCCGACCTACGGCGGCGACTACAAGCAGGTCAAGTACCGCATCACCGGATTCGACGAGCACGCTGGCGCCGTGATCTCGGCCAGCACGACGGGCAACGGGGCATTCGCAGTCGCCGATCCGCGCTATATCAACTGGCACCCCGGCGCGAGCCGCAAGAAGATGGCAGTCACCGGCTGGGACGACCACGCCGGATGCGTCATAGGCGCGCAGCAGGTGGCGTCCGGCGCGCTTGCCGTCGCAGACCCGCGTCCTAACCTCGATCGCCAGAAGGGCGACCACTACCTCACCGCCGGCCACTACGGCGTCGTGCCCTGGTACTCGCACAGCGGCGCCGTCTCGTCCGCCGCCGGGCACGACAACGGCCGCTGGTCGGTGGCGGATCCGCGCATCGAGCTTCCGGCGATCGACGACCGCCTGGTCGCCCGAATCGTCGCCGAGGACGACACCTGGCACCGGCCTTTCACCACGCTGGAGCTCGCCGCGCTGCAGGGCCTCGTCGATCCCGAAGAACAGTTCGAGCTCGACGGCCTCTCGGACTCTGCCTGGCGCGAGCGCATCGGCAACGCCGTCCCGCCGCCGGCCGCCGAAGCCATCGCCGGTGAGATGGGCCGCACCCTGCTGCTCGCCTGGAGCGGCGAGACCTTCCAGCTGTCGGCCTCGCCCATCTGGGTGCGGCCGGTGGCCGTTGCGCTGGCGGTGGGAGTGGAGGCATGACCACCCGCGACCTATCCCTCTTCGAAGCCGGCGCCCGCCTGCAGCGCCGCGTCGGCGATCCTCGCTTCGAGCTGGTCAACGCCGAGGAGGAGGCGCGGATCCGCGCGCTGATCTCCGCAGGCACATGGCCGGACGGATGGGACGGCACCGAACCGACCGCCGACACTTGGCTGCCGGTGACGATTTACGGCAACGGGGCCGAGCAGCACGATTTGTTCGGCCTAGATGAGTCAGGTGCGGACGCCGCCGCTTGACATGGCACGACGGCCCGAGCCTACACTGACGCTGCTGCCATCGGTCGGCGCGCCCGATCGCAAGCTCGCGGTGCGGCTGATGGCGCCCGTCATTCTGTCGATTTTGGAAAAACATGGATCTCGCCGCCCTCTACCTGCGCAGCTCGAAGGATCGCCACGATGTGAGCCCGGACGCCCAGCGCCGGGAGCTGATGGATCTTGCGAAGTCGAGGTCGCTGACTGTTGTTGAGACGTTTCAGGACGCCGTCGAGAAGGCCGACGACGAGATGCGCCCTGGCTTCCAGGCGCTGCTGCGCAGCCTGAAGAGCGCCGACCGGCGCTGGAGCTTCCTGCTGGTCCTCGATACGGCGCGCATCGCGCGCCAGCACCAGCACCTGGCGGCGGTGTTCAATCACGAGTGCGAGAAGCGCGGCGTCAAGGTGGTCTATGCCAAGCTGCCCGAGACCAACACGATCATGGACGTGGTCATCAAGCAGGTGGTGCAGGCCTTCGACATGCTGCACAGCCTGATGTCGAAGGAGAAGGGGCTGGCCGGCATGGCCGAGAACGTCAGGCAGGGCTGGCGCGCCGGCGGCCGTGCGCCGCTTGGCTACGCGCTCGAGCGCGTCGAGATGGGCACGGTGCGCGATGGCGCGCCGGTGACGAAGTCGCGCCTGGTGCGCGGCGAGCGCGCCGAGCAGGTCAAGGCCTATCTGGTGGCCAGGGCGGCTGGAATCAGCCGGTCGCAGGCGGTGGCCGAGTCCGGGCTGACGGGCATCAACACGTCGAGCCTGATTGGCATCGAGTGGAACGCGCTGACCTACGCCGGGCACACGGTCTGGAATGTCCACGCCGAGCGCATCAACGGCGGGGGCTACAAGGGCGGCGCCAAGCGCCGGCCGCGCGCGGACTGGGTGGTCAATCACGACACCCACGAGCGCCTGATCTCGACCGACGAGGCCGAGGCGATCCTGGAGCGCCTGGGCGCCGGCAGGCCGGCGACCTACCAGACCCGGTCGAATTACCTGCTTTCCGGGCTGCTGGTGGCCCCGGACGGCCGCAAATGGGTCAGCGATGGGGATGGGTGCTATCGGATCGGCAAAGGCCGCCGTATCGGCCGGGAAAAGGTCGAGCGGGTGGTGCTCGAAGGCCTGAAGGAGGATCTGCTGTCCGACCGCTTCGTCCGCGAGCTGGTGACCGAGGCGCGCCGCATGAGCACGCCGCCGGACGAGAGCCAGATCCGCGCGCTGCGCAAGCGCCTGGATGACATGACGATGAGGATCGGCCGCATGGCCGACCTGGCGGCCGACACGACCGAGCCGCGACCGTTCCTGGAACAGATCGAGCGCCTCGAGCGCGAACGCGCCAAGGTGGCCGACGAGCTGCGCAGCCTCGAGGAGGCCAGAGAGGCGGCCGATGTCCTGCGTGCGATCGGTGAAAAAGACGTGCTGGCCATCCTGGCCAGCCTGGCTGATCTGATAGATCAAGCCGACGCCGCAGCGGTCAAGGAACTGATCGGAGGGATGGTAGAGAGGGTCGAGCTATGCCCGACCTCTCTCTCCGCCCGGCTGCACTACAGCTTTGCGCCGGGGAATTTACTGGCGTCCCCACGG
>JAVEWF010000047.1:0-18510 GCA_034004665.1 Rhodocyclaceae bacterium
CGGCCGATGATGCCCATCGGATCGAGTTGCGCCTGGGTTGCGCCCTTGACCGAACCATGCTTGTCCTTGGCGCGGTCGGACTTTTCGAAGCCGAAGGTGAGGTCGGACGTGTCGGTGAGATAGAAGCGCAGATTGCCGTCGATGTTGTCGGTCTGGTAGGCCGATTGCCAGTAATAGTCGTCGCCGGCACGATGCGTCACCTGCAGGTGGCCGGTTCCCCAGTCGCCGGCGAAGCCGGCACGTACCAGCTGGCGGTTGTAGTCCCAGGCGCCGACGTCGGCCGAGACGGTGACGCCCTTGTATTTCGCTCCGCGCTTGGTGGTGATGATGACGGCGCCGCTCAGGGCATCGTCGCCGAAGAGGTAGGAGGCGCCGCTCTTGATGACCTTGATCGACTCGATGTTGTCGAGATCGATATTGACCTTGCCGGTGCGCTCGAAGACCGGCACGCCGTCGATGACGATCGCGACGCCGGGCTTCTCGCCCATGTAACGCTGGTTCTCGATGCCGCGCAGCTTGATCTTGATCTCGTCGCCGGACGACAGGTCGGCGGTGACGCCGGGGATCGAGCGGAGGATCTCGATCATGTTCTCCGGCCGCTTTTCGTCGACCGTCTTGCCGCTGATTTCATGCTGGCTGGCCGGTTCGCCGCGCTTGCCGGTGAATCGATCATCGATGGTGGTCGAAGTCACCGTGACCTCACCGAGCTGAGCGTCCTGTGCCAGCGCATCGGTCAGCCCGAACCCCGCCAGTGCGCCGAGAACAGCGCAATGGGCGCCCGTTTTCTTCATCATTATCCGACTCCCTTGAAATTGCTGATTACGAAACGGGGAGGAGTCTAGGTGCCAATATGACGGAAGTACTGCGGCAGATCGTCGCGTGCGGCGCTGTGTCGCAGGAAAGTCGGCGCCGGCGGGACGGCGTCAGTCGAGCGTGAGTTCGCGCAGCCGTCGTGGATGCTTGACGGTGATCCGCTGGAGGGACACCTTGATCATGCCGGCGTCCGCAAGATCGCGCAGCGCTCGCGAAAAGGCTTCCGGCGTCATGCCGAGGCGCGAGGCGATGACTTTTTTGGCGGCGGGCAGCGGAACGGTGCTGCCGTCCGCGAGCGGCTCGATCAGGTCGGCGAGATAGCCGGCGACGCGCTGGACCGGGGGCTGCAGGGTATAGGACTCGACATCGCGCACGAGCGTGTGCAGGCGGACTGACAACGAGGAAAGCATGCGCCGGACGAAGGAAGGTTCGTCGTCGAGCAGTGCATGGATTTCCGTCCAGTCGATGTGCAGGAGCGTCGCATTGGCCAGGGCGACGACAGCGAAGGGCAGGGGCTGGCCGAGCAGCAGCGCGGCCTCGCCGCAGGTGTGGCCCTGCTGGAGAATCTCGATGACGCGCTCGTCACCCTCCGGCGACAGGCAGGTTTCCTTGATCCGGCCGGACTGGACGACCAGCAGGGCGGCCGGCAGGTCGCCTTTGTGGTGGATGACCTCGCCGTTCGCATGGTGCCGTTCGGTGGTGGCCTCGGCGAGCCGCGCCAGCCGGGTCGGCGACAGTTCGGCGAACAGGGGGCAGGCCGCGAGATGCGCGATGGCGGTGTCGCTGTCGGGCGCCCTCATTGCGCGCTTGCCGGCGACTCGGTGACGAAGGCGATCTTGACGATGCCGGCGCGCTGGGCGACCGCGATGATGTCGGCGACCTGCTCGTAGCGCGTCGCGCGGTCGGCGCGCAGGTGCAGTTCCGGATTGGCGGGGGCGGCCTCGGCGAAACGCGCTTCCACGAGCGTGCGGTCGGCCGGGGCGCCGTCGAGGAACAGGCGCCCGTCGGCATCGAGGGCGAGCTGGAGCGTCTTCGGCTTGTCGTCGAGCCGTGTGCTGTCGACGCGCGGCAGGTCGATCGGCACGGCCTGCTGGAACAGGGGCGCGGTGATGATGAAGATCACCAGCAGCACGAGCATCACATCCACCAGCGGGGTGGTGTTGATCTCGGCCATGGGCGTGGTCTTGCCGCCGTCGTCGAAGCCGCCGAAGGACATCGCTTACCCCTGCGCCATGCGCGCGCCGGTGGTGAAGTAGGCGTGCAGGTCGTGTGCGAAGCCGTCGAGCTGGGCGAGGACGAGCCGGTTGGCGCGCACCAGCGCGTTGTAGGCGAGCACGGCGGGGATGGCGACGAACAGGCCCGCGGCCGTCATGATCAGCGCTTCGCCGACCGGCCCGGCGACCTTGTCGAGCACGACGGTGGTCGCACCGGCGAGGCCGACCAGCGCATGGTAGATGCCCCATACCGTGCCGAACAGGCCGATGAACGGCGCCGTCGAGCCGACCGAGGCGAGGAAGGTGAGGCCGGCCTCGATGCGCGCCTGGGCATGGACGATATGGTTGCGCAAGGCGCGGGTGACGAATTCGGAAATCGACACACCCGCGCCGATGCCCTGGGCGGCGTGGCGCGCGTGGGCTTCGGCCGCCTGGGCGCCGGCCCGTGCGAGGCCGGCGAAAATGCCGCTGCGGTCGTCCCGTTCGATGGCGGCGAGCGCGGCGGTCATGTCGGGGGCGTTCCAGAAGCTGCCGCAGGCCCGTTCCATCGCCCGGTTCAGGCGCAACTGGCCGATGAAGCGGCCGACGATCAGTGCCCAGCTGAGGACGGACATCAGCAGCAGCACGATGGCGACGCCGTGGATGACCGCGTCGGCCTGTTGCCAGAAATGGGCGAAACCGAGATTTGCATTCATGGAGACATCAACTTTCCAGGCTGAAAACGATGGGGACCAGCACCCAGGCGGCGATCGGTTCGTCGCCGCGGCGGGCGGGCACGAAACGCCACTGCGCGACGGCGTCGCGGGCCGCCGAATCGAGACGGGCGAAGCCGCTCGATCCCTTGATCTCGACGTCGAGGGCCTCGCCCCGCGCATCCACCCGGACGCGCAACACGACCTTGCCCTCCTCGCCCAGGCGGCGCGAGGTGGAGGGGTAGGCCGGCTTGGGGTTCTTCAGATACTCGGCATCGAAGCGCGCCTGCGTGATCGGTGCCGGCGGTGCGGGCGCAAAAGTCGGCGCGGGCGGGACGGCGACCGGTGCCGGCGCCGGGGGGGGCGGCACGACGAAGGCCGGTGCCTCGACGGCCGGGAGCGGCGTGCTGACGGCGATCACCGGCGCCGGCGGCTGGGGTTTCGGTTTGTGACGGACAGGCGCGGGTTTGGGCGCTGGCGGGGCCGGGCGGATTTCGGGCGCCAGTTCGATCAGGCGTACCGTCAGGGGACGCACCATCTCGGCGATTTGCCCGGCAGGCACGAAAACGAACAACAGGGCGAGGGCCGCCGCATGCACGCCGGCCGCTCCGGCCATGGCAGCCAGAGAGAGGGCGGGGTCGCGGGGCCGTCCGGACAGGCCGGGCAGGGTGGGATTGAAGAGGCTCATGCTTGCCGTCATTATCGCCTGCTACGCTCCCTCTCCCCCCGCGACGATTTGACGCACGGGATAGCAAGCGCCTATCAGGGCGATCGGATTAATCCATAGCAAATTAGTCGGGAACTTGTGCTAGTATTAGCACTCGAATGACCGGAGTGCTAATATTTCGATCAAGGAGGATCCCGAGATGAGCCATGCGTTGACCCTTGCCCAGTTCTCTGTACCGTCGGCCAGCGGCAGCATCGAAGCTTACATCGCGGCTGCCAACCGCGTTCCGATGCTGACCGAGGACGAGGAAAAGCAGCTTGCCCGCCGCTTCCGCGACGAGGACGATCTGGATGCGGCGCGGGGTCTGGTCATGTCCCACTTGCGGCTGGTGATCGCTGTGGCGCGCGGCTATCTCGGCTACGGCCTGCCACACGCCGACCTCATCCAGGAGGGCAATATCGGCCTGATGAAGGCGGTGAAGCGTTTCGATCCCGAGCGCGGCGTGCGGCTGGTGTCCTTCGCCCTGCACTGGATCAAGGCCGAAATCCATGAGTACATCCTGAAGAACTGGCGTCTCGTCAAGGTCGCCACGACCAAGGCGCAGCGCAAGCTGTTCTTCAACCTGCGCAGCATGAAGTCGGCCATGGCCCAGGATGCGCAGGCCGCCGCCGGTTTCTCCAGCCTCGGCCCCGCAGAAGTCGAGTCCGTCGCCCGCCAGCTCGGCGTCAAGCCCGAGGAAGTCGTCGAGATGGAAACGCGCATGAGCGGCGCCGATGTGTCGCTCGAGCCGCTGTCGGATGACGACGACGAGCACTATGCGCCGATCGCCTATCTGGCGGCGGACGTCAGCGTCGAGCCGTCCGTGCAGCTGGAGCGCAAGGAGCGCGACCGCCTGCACGACAGCGGCCTGCGCGACGCGCTGGCCGGTCTCGACGACCGCAGTCGCACCATCGTCCAGCGTCGCTGGCTGGTCGAGGACGACGAGGAAGCCGCGACCCTGCACGAACTGGCCGCCGAATATGGCGTCTCGGCGGAGCGCATCCGCCAGATCGAGGCGAAGGCGATGCAGAAGATGAAGGGCGTGCTGGCTGCCCGCATGTAAGGGGATGCGCCGGTATCGCTGACGAAACGGGCTGCCGCGGCAGCCCGTTTTCATGTTGCCGCCGCGGCTATTTGAGCCGCTTCAGCCAGGCGGTCATGGCAGCCGTGGCCTGCATGACATTGGGGCAGTACAGCTCGAGGAAGTCGCGATCAAGCTCCTGGTCGATCGGCACCTGCTGCGCGGCGGAAAGCGCACGGGCGCCGTCGAAGTCCACATAGGCCAGGCGCAGGGTGAGTTCGGCGGGCGGACGGCCGAAATCCGCGCCTGGCAGGGTCGCGACGCCCGTCTCTTCGAGCAGTCGTTCGCACAGGGCGGCGCTGCCTTCGATGCCGTGACGGGCGAGGCGGTCGCGCAGGGGCGTGAAATCCGGAAACAGGTAGAAGCCGCCGACCGGTTCGGACACGGCCGCTCCGGCATCGCGCAGGCTGCGCCAGACGTGACGGCCGAGGTGGCGCAGCACGCGGCGCGACTGGGCGAGATAGCTTTCGATCTCGGTGCCGCCCTCGAAGGCGCGGATCGCCGCATACTGGATCGGCGCGGAGGTCGAGGTGTAGGTTTCGCTGGCGACGGTGGACATCGCCTCGAGCAGCCAGCGCAGCGACAGCGGAAAGGTGAAGGTGCCGAGCCGCCAGCCGCCGGCGCCGCACCATTTCGACAGGCCGCCGCTGATGATCGTGCCTTCGGGATAGTAGCGCGCGATCGAGACGTGCTGGCCGCGATGATGCAGTTCGCCGTAGATTTCGTCGGAGACGAGGATCACCTTGTACTTCTTGGCGACTTTCGCGAGCGCTTTCAGTTCGTCGGCGGTGTAGGTGTCGCCGGTCGGGTTGGACGGGTAGTTGAGGATGACGATGCGCGGCCGGCCCGGATCTTCCTGGCAGAGGCGGTCGAGCTCGTCCGGCATCAGGCGCCAGTCGTTCTCGGGCTGCGTCGGCACCCAGTGGATCTGCCGGCCGACGATGCGCGCCTGCGGCGCGTAGGACACCCAGCTCGGGGTCGGGATGACGAGGTCGCCGTAATAGACGAGCTGCAGGACGAACATCAGCTCCTTCGAGCCGGGGCCGATCAGGACATCCTCGCCGCTGCGTTCGATGCCGTGCATGCGGCGGTGGTAGCCGGCGACGGCGTCGCGCAGCGCGCGCAGGCCGCGTACCGGCAGGTAGTCCTTCTGGTGCGCGTTGGCGCGCAGTTCATCGACCACCGGCTGCGGCACGGGAAAGGGCGACTGGCCGAGGCCGAAGCGATAGACCTTGTGCCCGTCGCGCATCAGCTGCGCGCTCTTTTCGTTGATGGCGAGCGTCGCCGACTGCTTCAGCCCGCGCACGTTGAGGTTGAGGTTGACGTTCGGTGAAGCGCTTTTGCGGCCGGCCATGGCGAATTCTCCTGTCGAAAGCGGTTAGCTGCCGGCCAGCAGGGCGCGCAGGTCGGCGGCGATGTGCTCCGGTTTCGCGCCGTGCGCAATCAGCAGGCGCAGCCGTCCCGCCGGGTCGTAGGCGTAGCTGGTGGCCGTATGGTCGATACTGTAGCCCATCGCGGTTTCGCCCTCGACCTTGTGGAAGAACACGTGGAACTCGCGGGCGAGGTCGCGGATGACGGCGGGGTCGCCGTGCAGGCCGATGAAGCGGGCGTCGAACCACGGCACGTAGTCCTTCAGCACGTCCGGCGTGTCGCGCTCGGGGTCGACGGTGACGAACAACACCTGCACGCGGTCCGCATCCGGGCCGAGCAGTTTCATGGCTGCCTGCATCGCGGACAGCGTGGTCGGGCAGATGTCGGGGCAGCGCGTGTAGCCGAAGAACACCACGACTGCCTTCCCCGAAAAGTCGGCACTGGCGAGACGGCGGCCGAGGGGGTCGGTCAGCCCGTCGAGGGCGGCGAGCCGGCCGAAATTCGCGCCGGTGACGTCGGTGGCGTGGAATCCGTCTTCCGAACGGCTGCAGCCGGAAAGATGCACGACGATGACGCCGGCCCCCAGAATCAAGAGGATGATGGCGATGCGCAGCATCAGGGGCCGTATCTGCGACTTCGGGCGTACAGCCGCCCGGCCGGCCCCGCGTCCGCCGAGCAGGCTCGCGGCGACGATCAGCAGCAGCAGGACGATGACGATCTTGAGGAACATCAGCGTGCCACGGTGCCCGCTACGCCAATGGCGTCGAGCAGCTTCTGGTGGATGCCGCCGAAGCCGCCGTTGCTCATCACCAGAATGTGATCGCCCGGGCCGGCGGCCGCGGCGATGCGTTCCACCAGTGCGTCCAGGTCGTCGCTGACCAGTGCGCGGTCGCCCAGCGGTGCAAGAGCGGCGGCCGCGTCCCAGCCGAGGTTGGCGCCATAGCAGAACACGAGGTCCGCATCCTTCAGGCTGCCGGGCAGGGCGTCCTTCATGGTGCCGAGCTTCATGGTGTTCGAACGCGGCTCGAGGACGGCGAGAATCCTTGCCCTGCCGACCCGGCCACGCAGGCCTGCTACGGTGGTCGCAATGGCGGTCGGATGGTGGGCGAAGTCGTCATAGACCGTGATGCCGCGCACGGTTCCGCGTATCTCGAGGCGGCGCTTGACGTTTTCGAAACGGCTCAATGCCTCCAGTCCGCGCTGCAGGGGCACGCCGGCGTGCCGCGCCGCCAGCAGCGCGGCGAGCGCGTTGTTGCGGTTGTGCTGGCCGGAAAGTTTCCATGAGATGCAGCCAAGCTCTCCACTTTTGTCGTGAATCGACAGCGTACCGCCTGCATCGTCACCGCTTGCCCGCCATCCTGCCGGATCGTTGAAGCGTTCGGTCGGGGTCCAGCGGCCACGTTGCAACACCCGTTCAAGTGCCGGTTCGGATGCGTTGGTGACGATCAGTCCATTGCCGGGGATGGTGCGCACCAGATGGTGAAATTGCGTCTCGATGGCGGCGAGATCGTGAAAGATGTCTGCGTGATCGAATTCTAGGTTGTTCAGGATCGCCGTGCGTGGCCGGTAATGGACGAATTTCGATCGCTTGTCGCAGAAGGCTGTGTCGTATTCATCCGCTTCGACGACGAAGAACGATGATTCGCTGAAATTAGCCGATTTTCCAAAGTTTTGTGGGACGCCGCCGATCAGGTAGCCCGGCTGCAGGCCGGCATCCTCGAGAATCCAGGCGAGCATCGCCGAAGTCGTCGTCTTCCCGTGGGTGCCCGCCACGGCGAGTACCCATTTGCCCTGCAGAATATTCTCGGCCAGCCATTGCGGACCCGAAATGTAGGGCAGGCCGCGGTCGAGGATCGCCTCCAGCAGCGGGTTGCCGCGCGATACCGCGTTGCCGACCACCCACAGATCGGCATCCAGCGCCAGCTGATCCGCACCGTAACCCTCGACCAGCTCGATGCCCTCGGCTTCCAGCTGGGTGCTCATGGGCGGGTAGACATTGGCGTCGCAGCCCGTGACGCGGTGGCCGGCAGTGCGGGCGATCAGGGCAATTCCACCCATGAAGGTGCCGCAAATCCCGAGAATGTGGATGTGCATGAATGAAATATTGGTGGCTACAATGGATTCATTCTACGGGAGCAATCGCCATGTCTCGCCGCAGCCGTCCCGCCCGCATCCTGAATCCGCATTCCCCCGTCCTGCGTTCCGAACTCGTGCATGCCGCCGCGCGGTTGATCGCAGAGGACGGGCTCGACTACGGCTTTGCCAAGCGCAAGGCCGTGCGCCAGCTCGGCCTGCCGGAGAGTTTTCCGCTGCCCGGCAATGCCGAGGTGGAGGAGGCGGTGCGCGAGTACCAGACGATCTATCAGGAGGACGAGCAGGTCGAGCGGCTCGCCTGGCTGCGGGCCGCGGCCGTCGAGTTGATGCACCTCCTGACACCCTTTTCGCCGTGGCTGACCGGTTCGGTGCTGGACGGCACGGCCGGCCGCCATGCCCGCATCGACATCCTGCTGTTTCCCGACAGCGCCAAGGAGGTCGAGATCTTCCTGCTCGACCGGGGCATCCGCTTCCATCACGGCAACCCGAAAAGCGATCGGGTCGAGGCGGTCTTCGTCATCGACGACGAGGACATGCCGGGAAACCTGATCGTGATGGCGCCGCGCGACGAAAGGGTGGCGATGAAGTCCGCGGACGGCCGGACGCGCGCCCGGGCGCGCGTCGAAGCGGTCGAGGCCCTGTGCGCATGAAAAAATCCTCCATCTGGACAAATTGCACCGATTTGCGGCAAACTCACGCCTATGTCGAACACAAAAAGCAAAAAAGCTTCCGCCAAAAGCGATAGCGGAGCTGCCGGTTCCAGCGTCGAGGCACGGATTCTCGTCCTCCACGGCCCCAACCTGAACCTGCTCGGCAGCCGCGAACCCGACATCTACGGCCGGACCACCCTGGCCGACATCCACGCCATGATGGAGGCGCGTGCCCGTGCCGACGGCGTCCAGATCGAAAGCTTCCAGAGCAACAGCGAAGGCGGCCTGATCGACCGTGTGCAGGCGGCCGGTGCGGAAGGCATCGAGTTCATCATCATCAATCCCGGCGGCTACACGCATACCAGCGTGGCCCTGCGCGATGCGCTGGCCGCCGTCCGCATCCCCTTCATCGAGGTGCATCTGTCGAACATCCACGCCCGCGAGGCGTTCCGGCACCACTCGTATTTTTCCGACATCGCCGTCGGCACCATCTGCGGCCTCGGCGCCCAGGGCTACGCCCTCGCGCTGGAAGCCGCGTTGCTCCGTATTCGTAAATAAAACAAGCCCTTCGGGGCGCACCCACTCGGTGGGACAGGAGAACGCATGGACCTGAGAAAACTGAAGACCCTGATCGACCTCGTCCAGAATTCGGGCATTTCCGAACTGGAGATCAGCGAAGGCGAGGAAAAGATCCGCATCGCGAAGCATCCGGCGGCACCGACCACCACCATGGTCAGCATGCCGATGGGCGCGCCGGCCGCCATGACGTCAGCGGCTGCCGTCCCGCCGGCGCCGACTTTTGCGCCGGTTGCAGCAGAGGTGCCCGCCGAGCCGGCCGGACATCAGGTCAGGGCACCGATGGTCGGCACCTTCTACCGTTCCGGCAGCCCGGGTGCCCCCGCCTTCGCCGAGGTCGGGCAATCGGTGAAGAAGGGCGATACCCTGTGCATCATCGAGGCGATGAAACTGATGAACGAGATCGAGTCGGACGCCGACGGCGTCATCAAGGCGATTCTCATCGAGAACGGCCAGCCGGTCGAATTCGACCAACCGCTCTTCATCATCGGTTAACTCGCCATGTTCGAGAAGGTTCTTATCGCCAATCGCGGCGAAATCGCCTTGCGGGTGCTGCGCGCCTGCCGCGAACTCGGCATCCGCACCGTCGCAGTGCACTCGACGGCCGATGCGGACGCCAAGTACGTCAGGCTCGCCGACGAGTCGGTCTGCATCGGTCCCCCGCCCTCCAGCCAGAGCTACCTCAATATCCCCGCCATCATCTCGGCCGCCGAGGTGACCGATGCCGAGGCCATTCACCCCGGCTACGGCTTCCTCTCCGAAAACGCCGATTTCGCCGAGCGGGTCGAGAAATCCGGTTTCGTCTTCATCGGCCCGCAGGCCGAGACGATTCGCCTGATGGGCGACAAGGTTTCCGCGAAGGATGCCATGAAGGCAGCCGGCGTGCCCTGTGTCCCGGGTTCTGAAGGTGCGTTGCCGGAAGATCCGAAGGAGATCGTGAAAATTGCACGCGCGATCGGCTATCCGGTCATCATCAAGGCGGCCGGCGGCGGCGGCGGACGCGGCATGCGCGTGGTGCATACCGAGGCGGCGCTGATCAACGCGGTCAACATGACGCGCAGCGAGGCGCAGTCGGCCTTCGGCAATCCCATGGTCTACATGGAGAAGTTCCTCGAGAATCCGCGCCACATCGAAATCCAGGTGATGGCCGACAACTACCGCAACGCCGTCTGGCTGTCGGAGCGCGACTGCTCGATGCAGCGCCGCCACCAGAAGGTGATCGAGGAAGCCCCGGCTCCCGAGGTCAATCGCCGCCTGATCACCAAGATCGGCGAACGCTGCGCCGAGGCCTGCAAGAAGATCGGCTACCGCGGTGCCGGCACCTTCGAGTTCCTCTACGAAGACGGCGAGTTCTACTTCATCGAGATGAACACGCGCGTGCAGGTCGAGCATCCGGTGACCGAACTCGTGACCGGCATCGACATCGTGACGGCGCAGATCCGCGTCGCGGCGGGCGAGAAGCTCTGGTTCCGCCAGCGCGACATCGAGGTCAAGGGCCACTCGATCGAGTGCCGCATCTGCGCCGAAGATCCGTTCAAGTTCACGCCATCTCCTGGCAAGATCGTCAATTGGCACCCGGCGGGCGGCCCCGGCATCCGCGTCGATTCGCATGTGTATTCCGGCTATACGGTGCCTTCGCACTATGATTCGATGATCGCCAAGCTGATCACCTACGGCGATACGCGCGAACAGGCGATCCGCCGCATGCGCATCGCCCTGTCCGAGATGATGGTGGATGGCATCAAGACCAACATCCCGCTGCATCAGGACCTGATGCTCGACGAACGCTTCATCCAGGGCGGCACGAGCATCCACTATCTCGAAGAAAAACTCGCGGCGCGCGAGGAAGCCAATCGCAAGTAATGTGGATATCGGTCGCGCTCGTCACTGACGCGGTGCATGCCGAGGCGATCTCGGATGCGTTGCTGGAAGCGGGCGCGATCTCGGCGAGCGTCGAGGACGCACAGGCCGGCACCGAGTTCGAGACGCCGCAGTTCGGGGAACCCGGTTCGCCGACGACGCCGATCTGGGATCGCAGCCGCGTCGTTGCCCTCTTCGAACCCGCCGATGACTTGCAGGAGCGCATAGCCGCTGCCGTCCGGGCCGCCGGCCTTGCTGACGTTCCGCACATCGCGTTTACCGAAGTCGCCGAGCAGGACTGGGTGCGGCTCACCCAATCGCAGTTCGACCCGATCCGGATCTCCGACCGGCTGTGGATCGTGCCCTCGTGGCATGTCGCACCCGACCCGGCGGCGATCAATCTCGAACTCGACCCGGGCCTCGCCTTCGGCACCGGCAGTCACCCGACCACGCGGCTGTGCCTCGAATGGCTTGAGGCGAACGTGGCACCGGGTTGTACCCTGCTCGACTACGGCTGCGGCTCCGGCATCCTCGGCATCGCCGCGCTCAGGCTCGGTGCCGGCGACGTGCTGGGCGTCGATATCGATCCGGCCGCGCTGACGGCGGCAGCCGACAACGCGGCGCGCAACGGCGTCACCCTCCGGGTTGCCCATTCGGGTGCGCCGCTGACCGAAACCTTCGATCGCGTGGTCGCGAACATCCTCACCAATCCCCTGATGCTGCTCGCGCCACTGCTGACCTCGCGCTTGCAGCCCGGGGGCCGCCTCGCCCTCTCCGGCGTGCTCGAGACCCAGGCGGAGCAGGTGATCGCCGCCTATGCGCCGCACCTGCCGCTCGTCGTCGGTGCACTGCATGAGGGATGGGTGCGGCTCGAGGGTGAACGTTAAACTCGCCGCATGCTGACCCGTTGCCCCCATTGTCATACCGCCTTCCGCGTCACCTCCGGGCAACTGAAGGTGCGGCAGGGGCGGGTGCGTTGCGGTGCCTGCAGCGAGGTCTTCGATGCGCTCGACAGCCTGGCCGACGAAGTCTCCCTGATCGTCACGCCAGCGGTGGACAATCCGGTACCGGAGACGGTCGCGGAAGACGAAGTGCCGGTCACCATGGAGCCGGCAGCGCTACCGGAACCCCCTGAACCGCTGGAGCCCGCCGAGCCAGCCGAAGCCATGCCGGCCGAGGACTTGAAAGTCGACCCGGAACCCTTGCCCGGGTCTGCGCCAGGCCCGGAACCTGACCCCGAGCCCGAGCCCGAAAGTCGGCCTCCACAGGACGGCGAGAAGCTTGCGGAAGAGCCTCCCGCCGCCGCTGTCCCGGCCGCGGAAACCCTGCCCGAAGCTTGGGAAGGCGTGGCCGAAACATTGCCGCCGCGCCGCTGGCCGTGGGCGATCGGCCTGTTCGCCCTGCTGGTGCTGGCCGTCGCCCAGCTTGCCTACATCTACCGCGTCGAACTCGCGGTCCTGTCGCCGGAACTGCGCCCGGCGCTGGTGGCGGGCTGCGATCTGGCCGGGTGCAACGTGCCCTGGCCGCGCCGCCCCGAACTGGTCGGCATCGAGAGCTCCGATCTCGAACCGGCCGGCGGCGACCGCCTGCTGCTCACTGCCACGCTGAAGAACCGTGCGCCCTTCGTGCAGGAATATCCGCATCTCGAACTGACGCTGACCGATACCCAGGACGACGCCCTGCTGCGCAAGGTGCTCCCGCCCGCCGACTGGCTGCCTGCCGGACAATCCGCGGCTGCCGGCTTCGCCGCCCGCGGCGAACTCGCCGTCAGGCTGCTGCTCGAGGCGAAGGACGTGCCGGCCGTCGGCTACCGCCTCTACCTCTTCTATCCCTGATACAGGCCATCACGACATGAATACGCTCATCTGCGGCTCGCTCGCCTACGACACCATCATGGTGTTCAACGATCGCTTCAAGCATCACATCCTGCCGGAGCAGATCCACATCCTCAACGTCGCCTTCCTCGTGCCGGACATGCGGCGCGAATACGGCGGCTGCGCCGGCAACATCGCCTACAACCTGCGGCTGCTCGGCGGCAAGCCGCTGATCATGGCCACGGTCGGCGACGACGCCGGCCTCTACCTGCAGCGGCTCGACCACCTCGGCCTGCCGGCCACGCACGTGCGCAAGGTGCCGGACAGTTTCACCGCGCAGGCCTTCATCACCACCGACCTCGACGACAACCAGATCATCGCCTTCCACCCGGGCGCGATGAATTCCTCGCACCTCAACCGCATCGGCGAGGCGAGCGACGTCACGCTCGGCATCGTCGCGCCGGACGGCCGCGCCGGGATGATGCAGCATGCGCGCGAGTTCAGCGAACTCGGCATCCCCTTCATCTTCGATCCCGGCCAGGGACTGCCGATGTTCGACGGCCCGGAACTGCTCGAATTCCTGCGCCTGGCCGACTACTGCACGGTGAACGATTACGAGGCCAAGCTGCTGACGGAGCGGACCGGCAAGAGCATCGAGGAACTGGCGCGCGAAGTGCGCGTGCTGGTCGTCACGCTCGGCGCGCAGGGCTCGCGCTTCTACGCCGATGGCGTATGCATCGACATCCCGGCGGTGTCGGCCGAGCAGCTGCTCGATCCCACCGGCTGCGGCGACGCCTACCGTGCCGGCCTGCTCTACGGCATCCAGAAAGGCTGGGGGTGGCAGAAGACCGGTCGTCTCGCCGCACTCATGGGCAGCATCAAGATCGGATACCGGGGCGGCCAGAACCACAAGCCGACCCGCGAGGATATCGCCGCCCGGTTCATGGCGGCGTTCGGCGAAAGCCTCGATTGACCGTTACTGGTCTTCCTGGGCGGCGATCTCGGCCTTGACCTGCGCCATGTCGAGCCCTTTCACCTGCTCGATCAGCTGGTCGAGCGCGGAGGCGGGCAGGGCGCCGGCCTCGGCGTAGAGGATCACCTGCTCGCGGAACACCATCAGCGTCGGAATCGAGCGGATGTTGAAGCCGGCCGCCATCTCGCGTTCTTCCTCGGTGTTCACCTTGGCGAAGGCGATGTCCGGATACTTTTCCGAGGCCGCCTCGAAGGTCGGTGCGAAGGACCGGCAGGGACCGCACCACTCCGCCCAGAAGTCGACGATGACGATGTCGTGGTTGTTGATGGTGTCCTTGAAGTTGTCGGCGGTGAGCTGGATGGTGGCCATGGGTGTTCCGTATCTGTGAAAAAATGGAGCGGCCATGCTACACCGCTTTCCCCCATGAACCCAAAGACCCCGGCCGGACGCTTCGCCCCCTCGCCGACCGGCCCGTTGCATTTCGGGTCGCTGGTCGCCGCCCTCGGCTCCTGTCTCGAAGCACGCAAGCGTGGCGGACGCTGGCTCGTGCGCATGGAGGATGTGGACCAGCCGCGCTGCCGGCCGGAACATGCCAGTGACATCCTGCGCACGCTCGATGCCTTCGGCTTCGAGTGGGATGGGGCGGTAATGGTCCAGAGCACGCGCACCGAACGTTATCGCGAGGTGCTGGAAACGCTGAAGCGCGCCGGCAGCGTCTATCCCTGCGGCTGCACCCGGGCGGAACTGGCCGATGTCACCATCGGCATCGACGGTGCCCCTGTCTATCCCGGCACTTGCCGCGCCGGCCTGCCGCCGGGCAAGCCCGCGCGCGCCTGGCGTCTGCGCGTCGGGGGAGCGGTCGACTTCGACGATCTCGTGCAGGGGCCGCAGCATCAGGACCTGCCGCACGATGTCGGCGACTGCGTGCTGCTGCGCGCCGACGGCTGGTTCGCCTACCAGCTTGCGGTGGTGGTCGACGATGCCGACCAGGGCATCGATCACGTCGTGCGCGGTGCCGACCTGATTCATTCGACGGCGCGGCAGATCTTCCTGCAGCGCCGGCTCGGCCACCCCACCCCGCAGTACGCGCACCTGCCGGTCGCCGTCGATGCGACGGGCGCCAAGCTGTCGAAGCAGACGCGGGCCGCGCCCGTCGATCCGCGCCATCCCGCGCCGGCCCTGTTTGCCGCCGCCCGCTTTCTGGGCCAGAATCCGCCCGGGGAGTGCCGTCTCGCCGGCGCCGACTTCTGGGCGTGGGCGATGCAGAACTGGCGGCTCGACAGGGTGCCCCGACGAGGCGCCGTTTCCATCGAGGAGTACACATGATCGTCAATGACGATGCCGGCCTGCGCCGGATTCTGGAGAATCACAAGGTCATCGCCATGGTCGGCCTCTCGCCGAAGGAAGACCGCCCCAGCCACCATGTCGCGCGCTACCTGATGGCGCACGGCTACACGGTGATCCCCGTCAACCCCGGCCAGCGCGAGATCCTCGGCCAGACCTGCTACGCCAGCCTGAAGGACATCCCGGTGAAGGTGGATATGGTCGACGTCTTCCGCAATTCGGCCGACGTGCCGCCCATCGCCGCGGACGCCATCGCCATCGGTGCGAAATCGCTGTGGCTGCAGCTCGGGGTCATCAATCAGGAAGCGGCGGAAAAGGCTTCGGCCGCCGGGCTCGACGTGGTGATGGACCGCTGCCCGAAAATCGAGTACCCGCGCCTGTTTGGATAAAAGTCGGCGCCGGCGGGACGGCGGTTCACTCCCGGTAGTCGCTGCCGCCGTAGCGCGTGACGCCCAGCAGCAGCCGCACCATGCCGTAGGCGGTCCAGCGCAGGCCGCGCGCCAGCCAGCCGCTGCGGCGCAGGTTGGCAGGGGTGATTTCGACGGCGTCCTGTGCGATGGCGCGGGCGAGGCTTTCCCGCAGCCGGGCAGCGAATGCGGCATCCCTGACCACGACGTTCGCTTCGCGGGCCAGCAGCAGGCTGAAGGGATCGATGTTGGACGAGCCGACCGTCGCCCAGGCGTCGTCAATAACCGCCACTTTCGCGTGCAGGAAGCCCGTGCGGTATTCGCAGACGCGCACGCCATTCTTCAGCAGGTGGCCGTAGAGCGCCTGCGTCGCGTAGTGCAGCAGGGCGTATTCGACCCGTCCCTGCAGCAGGATGGTGACGCGCACGCCGCGGGCCGCGGCCTCGACGAGCGCGTGGCGGAAACGCAGGCCGGGCAGGAAGTAGGCGCTGGCGATCGTCACCTCGGTACGTGCGGCGGCGATGGCGTCGAGATAGGCGTCCTCGATGGCGCGGCGGTGACGCAGGTTGTCCCGGATCACGAAGGCCGCGGCCATGGTGCCGGCGGTTTTCTCCCCTCCGCAGGCGGGAATCGAAAGCGGCGGTGGTCGTCGCTGCCGGCGCGCCCATCCGACCAGTCGCCATAGCCGCGTCATGCTGTCGCGGATGCGGGCGACGAGCGGGCCGGTGATGCGGACGGCGTAATCGAAGCGCGGCCCCAGGTCGGGCGTGTCCACGTCATCGACGATGTTGATGCCGCCGACGAAGGCGATGCTGCCGTCGATGACGGCGAGCTTGCGGTGCAGGCGGCGCAGGCGGTGGCGGCGCAGGCGCAGCCGGCCCGCCTCGGCGCGGTAGACCTCCACCGCCACGCCCGATTTCTCGAGGACCAGGCCGAGCCCTTCCGGAAACTCGCGCGCGCCGAAGCCATCGACCAGCACGCGGACCGCTACCCCGCGTTCGGCCGCTGCGGCAAGGGCGGCGACGATGCGGCGTCCGGTGATGTCGTCCGCGAAGATGTAGGTTTCCAGGTGAATCTCGCATTCCGCCGCCTCGATGGCGGCGAGCAGTGCCGGGAAGAACTGCGTTCCGGTTTCCTGCAGTTCGATCCGGTTGCCCGACAAAAAATCGGCGCTCACGGGACGGCGCCGATGAGCGAAAAGTGCGCCGAGAGCGCGGCGTGGTCGGAAATCGTCGACCACGGCCGGCCGTGGTGCACGGCACTGGTTTCGACCTGCAGGCCGCGCGTGTAGATGCGGTCGAGGCGGAACAGCGGCAGGGCGGCGGGGAAGCTGCGCGTCGGCCGGCTGCCGTGGCCGCCGGCGAAGACCTCGGTCAGGCCCAGCCGCGGCGCCAGCAGTTCGCAGGCGCGGCCGCGCCAGTCGTTGAAGTCGCCGGCGATGATCAGCGGCGCATCGTGCGGTACGCTGGTTTCGATGAAGCTCGCCAGCGCATCGTACTGGTGGCGCCGCGAGCGGCCGAACAGCGACAGGTGTGCGCAGACGCAGTGCAGCGGCTGCGCCAGCTGCGGCACCTCCAGCGCACAATGCAGCAGGCCGCGCTTCTCGAAGCGCAGGCGTGTCACGTCCTGGTTGTGCGAGGAGAGGATCGGGAAGCGCGCGAGGATCGCGTTGCCGTGGTGGCCGTGGTCGTAGACCATGTTGCGGCCGTAGGCGTGGCTGCCCCAGACACCTTCGGCGAGGAACTCGTGCTGCGGCGCTTCCGGCCAGTCTTCGTGGCGCGCCGCGTGATGCTCGTGGCGCCCCTGCACTTCCTGCAGGAAGACGATGTCGGCATCGAGCTCGCGCAGCCGGTCGCGCAGTTCATGGACGACCATGCGCCGGTTGAACTGGGAGAAACCCTTGTGGATGTTCCAGGTGGCGATGGAGAGCATGGCAGGAGTGTAATGCGGCAAAATGCAGGCATGTTGATCCATCCGCAATTCGACCCGATCGCCCTCAGCCTCGGCCCGCTGGCCGTGCGCTGGTACGGCCTGATGTACCTGCTCGCCTTCGTCGCCTTCCTCTGGCTCGGCAAGCGGCGCGCCGTCACCCAGCCATGGCACGGCCTGACGCCGCAGCATGTCGATGACCTGCTCTTCTACGGCGTGCTCGGCGTGGTGCTCGGCGGCCGGCTCGGACAGGTGCTGTTCTACGAGCCGGGCTATTACCTCACCCGTCCGCTGGAAATCCTCGCGGTATGGAAGGGCGGCATGAGCTTCCACGGCGGTTTCCTCGGCGTGCTGGCCGCGATGGCGCTGTTCGCACGCAAACATGGCTTGTCGTTCTGGCAGCTCACCGATTTCATCGCGCCGCTGGTGCCCATCGGCCTGGGGCTGGGGCGGGTGGGCAACTTCATCAACGGCGAACTGTGGGGCCGTCCCGCCAGCGCCGACTTTCCGCTGGCGATGGTTTTCCCTCTGGTCGATGGCCTGCCGCGCCATCCCTCGCAGCTTTATCAGGCCTGCGGCGAGGGCCTGCTGCTGTTCGCGCTGCTGTGGTGGTTTTCCGCAAGGCAGCGGCCACGCATGCAGGTGTCGGCGCTGTTCCTGATCGGCTACGGCGTCGCGCGCTGGATCGGCGAGTATTTCCGCGAGCCGGACCATGGCATCTTCGGCGTGTCCTACGTCGTGAGCATGGGGCAGTGGCTTTCGTTGCCGATGGTCGTCATCGGCGTATTCATGTTCGTCAGAGGGAAAAAATAAATCATGACCAGACCGTTCAAAGTATTGGGCATCCAGCAGATCGCCATCGGCGGCCCGTCGAAGGACAAGCTGCGCACGCTGTGGGTCGACAAGCTCGGCCTCGACGTGACCGGCAACTTCGTCTCCGAGCGCGAGAACGTCGATGAGGACATCTGCGCGATGGGCAAGGGCGC
>JAVEWF010000048.1:0-18004 GCA_034004665.1 Rhodocyclaceae bacterium
GCATCATTGTAAGGGAACGACGAAGGGTGCTCGGCTATAATCGCGCCGCGTGCCGGCATAGCTCAGTTGGTAGAGCAACCGCCTTGTAAGCGGTAGGTCCCCAGTTCGAGTCCGGGTGCCGGCACCACCGTCTCAGACCCATAACTACAAGCCGTCGGCACCGGGGTATTTCCTTCGCTGCAGATGACAGGGAGAGCGTTCATGAAGGCGAGGCTGATGTTATTCATCGGCGCAACCTTGCTGCTGATGGCCGCGCCGCTGGTCCTGGCCAGCCTGCTGGTCTGGTCCGAAATTCCGCCGGAATCGCGCCTGACACTGCTGGCCATCATCGAACCCCATGTCGCACTGGCCGTATTCGCCCTGCTGGGTACCGGCTTCGTCGGCGGCACCGTCGCCCGCATGCTCTGGCGACTCTATCCCGGAGAGGCGCTACGTCTCGTCGAGTCGGCCAAGGTCATGAGCGGCCCCAATCCGGCGTACCGCCCAGTGGTCGACGGCGGCGCCGAGATGAATGCGCTGGCCGTCGCGCTCGGCAGCCTCGCCGACCAGCGCGATGCCGCCCGGCAGGATGTCGAGGAGCAGATTCGCCGTTCCCGGGCGACGCTCGAAACCGAGCGCAACCGTCTGGCAGCGCTGGTTGCCGACCTGCCGCTGCCTATCGTGGTGTGCAACCTCGACGGCCGCATCCTGCTTTACAACAATCGCGCCCGCCTGCAGGCCCGGGCGCTGGTGCCGGATGCGCGTGCGGCCGGTGCGGTGATCGGGCTGGGGCGTTCGATCTATGGCGTCTTTGACCGGTCGCTGATCGCCCACTCGCTGGAAACGCTGCAGCATCGCATCGAGCGCGAAGGCAGCCAGCCGCTGGCCCATTTCATCACCACCACGCGGGCCGGCCAGCTGATTCGTATCCAGATGGCGCCCGTGCTCGCCGTGAGCGACGGACCGGATGCCGCTGAGCGTGCACAGCGCAGCATCGGCGGTTATGTCCTGGTGCTGGAAAACATCACTCGTACCCTCGAGAGCGGAGCACAGTGCGACCGGACCGTGCAGGTGCTGGCGGATGAAACGCGAGCCGCGCTGGCGGGCATCCGCAGCGGCCTGCAGACCCTGCGCGGCAGTGCCGATCCCGTGCAGGTTCAGACGGCGGCCGATGCGATCCAGGACGAAGTACAGATCCTGACTGTCAGGCTCAACCAGTCGGCGCATGAGTATGCCCGAACGCTGGTGAGCCGCTGGCCGCTCGAGGAAATGCTGGGCGCCGACCTGGTCACGGCGGTCAGCCGACGCATCGAAAGCCGGGTCGGCAGCCGGGTGAAGATCGACGAGGTTGCCCCGGAGCTCTGGGTGAAGGTGGACAGTTATTCCCTGACCCAGGCTTTCAGCTTCCTGGCGGCCAAGCTGGAAGAAGGGTACTCCGTCGATCTGGTGCGCCTGCGCCTGACGCGGGTGGCGCGCATGGCCTACCTTGAGCTGCGCTGGTCGGGGACGGCCGTCTCCACGGAAACCCTGCTCAACCTGCAAATCGAACCGATGACGGTAGGAGGCGAAGATTCGCCATTGACACTCCGGGACGTCACCGATCGCCATGGCAGCCAGTTGTCCTGCGGTCGCGATCCGGCGGTACAGCAGTCATTTTTCCGCCTCGAGATTCCCCTGGCGACCGCGCAGGAAGAGGGCGATGGACCGGAACTCATCCGGGTCGAAAGCCGCCCCGAATTCTATGATTTCGACCTGTTCCACCGTGCCGGCGAAGATCATGCGCGCGACGAAACACCCCTGTCCGAGCTGATCTACACGGTGTTCGATACCGAGACGACGGGACTGGAGCCCTCGGCCGGCGACGAGATCATCCAGTTCGGCGCGGTGCGCATCGTCAATGGCCGATTGCTGCGCCACGAGAACATCGACCAGATCGTCGACCCGCAGCGACCGCTGCGACCCGAGGGCATCCCGATCCACGGCATCACCGAAGACATGGTGCGCGGCCAGCCGACCATCGCCACCGTGCTGCCCCAGTTCCATGCCTTCTGTGAGGGGACCGTGCTGGTGGCCCACAATGCCGCATTCGACATGCGATTCCTGCAACTCAAGGAGGACCGGCTGGGCATCCGCTTCACCCACCCGGTACTCGATACCTTGCTGCTGTCGGCGGTCATTCATCCCCATCAGGAATCGCACAAGCTGGAGGCGATCGCCGACCGGCTCGGCATCACCATCATCGGTCGTCATACAGCCCTCGGCGATGCCATCGTGACCGCCGAAGTATTCCTGCGCATGCTGCCGCTGCTGGCAGACATGGGCATCCGTACCCTCGGCGAGGCGCAGGCCGCGGCCGAGAAAACCTATTACGCCCGCGTCAAATACTGACTCTCCATGACCTCACGTCCGACCCTTCACAGCCCGCTTGCGGCGATGGTCAAGCGCAAGCCGATCACTGTGCCGCCGGAAACCTCGCTGCGCGAGGCCGTTCAGCTCATGTCCGAGCACCGCATCGGCTCGATGATCGTCGTCGAGCCCGAAAGCGGCAGGCCGATCGGCATCTTCACCTTGCGCGACCTGTTGCATCGCGTCGCGGCGAAGTCCTGCGATCTCGACCAGATGGTGATGTCGGTGATGAGCGGTACGGGCCTGCTCATGCTCAACTGGCGTTCGACCATCTATCAGGCCGCGCTGATCATGGCGCGCCACGGCGTCCATCACGTCATCGTCGTCGATGCGGCGGAGAAGCTCGTCGGCATCGTCTCGCAGGAAGACATCTACGAGCTGCAGAGTGGCGGCGGCAAGGCGATTTCGGGCGCGATCCGCGGTGCCCGCGACATGGAGGGCCTGATCGCGGCGGCCGAGGATATTCGCCGTCTCGCGCAGCGTACCCTGGCCGAAGGCGGTGCCGCCGAGTCGCTGACCCAGATGATCTCGACGCTCAACGATCACCTGACCGTCCGCGTGATCGAACTGACCGCCGCCGAATTCGAGCTGCCCAAGCGGCCCTGGTGCTGGCTGGCCTTCGGTTCGGAGGGGCGTTACGAACAGACGCTGTCGACCGACCAGGACAACGGCCTGGTGTTCGCTGCGCCATCCGCAGATGCCGAAGCGACGCGGAGGGCTTTCCTGCCGTTCGCCCTGGAAGTGAACAAGCGGCTCGATGCCTGCGGCTTCACGCTCTGCAAGGGCAATGTCATGGCGTCGAATCCGGAGCTGTGCCTGACCCTCGAGGAATGGCAGGGCCGTTTCGGCAGCTGGCTGCGCTCGACGACCCCGCAGGCCTTGCTCAATTCGACCATCTATTTCGATTTCCGGCCGATCTACGGCGCCGAGGAGCTGGCAGGCGATCTGCGTGCCTGGCTGCGCCGGCACATTCCCGAGGCGACCCTGTTCCTCCGCTTCATGGCCGAAGATGCCCTGCGCACGCGGCCGCCGCTCGGCATGATCCGCAGCTTCGCCTTCGACGCCAACGACAAGTTTCCGCGTACCCTCGATCTCAAGGCGAATGGGGTGCGGCTGTTCGTGGATGCCGCACGCATCCTCGCGCTGGCCAGCGGCATCGACGAGACCAGCACGCCGGAACGACTGCGTGCTGCCGCCGCCCAGGGCAAGATCGGCCGCGACGATGTCGAGGCGATCATCGAAGCCTTCTTCTTCGTCCAGCGACTGAGGCTGCGCGCGCAACAGGAGGGCACGCCGATGGGACTGGCCAATCGCGTCGATCCCGCCAGGCTCAACGAGCTCGACCGCCTCGTCCTCAAGGAAGCCTTCAAGCAGGTCAAAAAGCTGCAGGGGCGCCTGCGCATGGACTACCGACTCTAGAAAACACGACTCATGGAACAGACCGACAGCTTTCTCGATCTCATCGCATCGCGCCGCTCGATCCGCGCTTTCCTGCCCGAGCCGGTGCCGCGTGGCGTGATTGAGCGCATCATCGCCGCGGCAGCGCGTGCGCCATCCGGTACCAACACCCAGCCCTGGCACGTCCATGTGCTGGCCGGCGCGTCGCGCGACCGTCTCGTGGCTGCCGTGTGCGCCGCCTTCGATGCGGGCGGCGATACCCACCAGTACGAGTACGACTACTACCCGAACGAGTTTTTCGAGCCCTACCTGTCACGGCGCCGCAAAGTCGGCTTCGATCTCTACGGTCTGCTCGGCATCGCCAAGGGCGACAAGGAAAAAATGAAGGCGCAGCATCGGCGCAACTACACTTTCTTCGACGCGCCGGTCGGCCTGATGTTCACCATCGACCGTCGCATGGGACGTGGCAGCTGGCTCGACTATGGCGGCTTCATGCAGAACGTGATGCTGGCGGCCCGCGCGCTGGGTTACGACACCTGCCCGCAGGCCGCCTGGCTGCAGTTCCATCGCGTCATCTACGAGCAGATCGACATTGCCGACAACGAGCAGCTGGTCTGCGGCATGGCGCTCGGGCGGGCCGATCCGGACGCACCGGAAAACAGCCTGGTCAGCGAGCGGGCCGCCCTGGCGGAATATGTCCGCTTCCATGACTAGCCGCCGTCCTGCCGGCGCCGACTTTTCCTGACATGGAACTGGTCATCGTCTTCGTTGCCGGCCTGCTCGTCGGGGTCGTGCTGATGTGGCTGGCGCGCGGCGCTTTCGCCGACACCTTCCGTGCCTTGTCGGCCGAGGCGCTGCAGCACAACAATCAGGCCTTTCTCGACCTGGCGAAGGTCGCCCTGGAAAAACAGCAGGCTTCCGCGCAGGGCGAGCTGGAAAAGCGCCAACAAGCGATCGGCGAACTGGTGATGCCGATCCGGAGCACCCTCGAGAATTTCGCCCAGCAGGTGCAGGGCATCGAGAAATCCCGCATCGATGCCTACGCCACGCTGTTCGAGCAGGTACGCTCGCTGTCCGACGCGCAGGGCCAGTTGCGCAAGGAGACCGCCAATCTCGTGCGTGCGCTACGGGCCCCGCACGCCCGCGGTCGCTGGGGAGAGCTGCAGCTCAAGCGCGTCGTCGAGATGGCCGGCATGCTCGATCATTGCGACTTCCACGAGCAGGCGACGGCGGATGGCGAAGATGGCAAGCTCCGGCCGGACCTGATCGTGCGCCTGCCCGGCGGCAAGCAGCTGGTCGTCGATGCCAAGGCGCCGCTGGCCGCCTATCTCGACGCGCTCGACGCCGAGGACGACGACACGCGCAGAAGAAAGCTCGCCGACCATGCGCGCCACGTGCGCGAACACATCGCGAAGCTGTCGAAGAAGTCCTACTGGGAGCAGTTCCAACCGGCGCCGGATTTCGTCGTGCTGTTCCTGCCCGGTGAGATGTTCTACAGCGCCGCACTGGAGGCCGATCCGGCCCTGATCGAGAGCGGCGTCGAACAGCGGGTCATCCTCGCGACGCCGACCACCCTGATTGCCCTGCTACGCGCCGCCGCCTACGGCTGGCAGCAGGAAGCGCTGGCGGAAAACGCGCAGAAGATTTCCCAGCTTGGCAAGGAGCTCTACGACCGCCTCGGCACGCTGGCCGACCACTGGTCCGGTGTCGGCAAGAATCTTGCCGAGGCGGTGAACGCCTACAACAAGGCGACCGGTTCGCTGGAAACGCGCGTGCTGGTGACGGCCCGCAAGTTCCGCGACCTGCAGGCCGTGGCAGGCGACAGGGAAATACGCGATCTGTCACCCGTCGAGACTGCGCCGCGCCTGCCGCGCGCCGAAGAAAAGTAGTTAGTCCGGGCGGGCTGCCGGCTGCAGGTCGCCGCTGGTCATGTAATCCCTGATCTTCAGGTCGTCCATGTCGAGATGGTCGCTGACCCAGCGCCTGACCAGCCGGAAGATTTCCGCCGCGGTATGCATCCGGCCCTGAGTGGCGGCCAGATTCAGGTCGGCGTACTGGTCGATGATCCGGTTGTGCGCCTGATGATGGTTGGCGATTTCATCCGTTGGCATGCCCAGTCGCCGCATGTATTCCTCTTCGGTCTGGAGGTGCAGGATGAGAAACTGACCGAGATCGGTGAGGATGTCGACCACCCGTTCGTCATGGGCCGGTGCATCCGGATGGTCCAGCAGCCGGTTGGCCAGTCCGCACAGACGGGCGTGCTGCTCGTCGATGGCGGGGATGCCGATGGTGAGGCGGGCATGCCAGACCATCTTCTGCGGGTGTGTGTGCGAAGGCATGAGGTGATTTCTTCTAGGGCAGGATTATGAAAAAATTTTTAATACTCTTCCTGCATTTCCTGCATGTCCAAGCGTTTATGTTTATATAAGTCGATAGATCAGGTTTATTCTTGCTTCGGCGAGGCTTGTCGTGTCGAATTGCGGATGCGCGCGGAGACCTCGCGATAAAGGCGCAGTGCCTCCTGGCGGCGGCCGGCAGCTTCCGCCGTTCGCGCCTTTTCAAGCAGGTCGTCGAGTTCCTGTGCTTCGCCGCCCTGACCCACATAGGTAAAGCTCATCACCTGTCTGTCCGGCTGCCTGCGTTGGGCCCGGATGACCAGGCCGGTCGGTACCTGCGTCCCGCGGCCGGTTCCGGCCTGCGATGGCGCTTGCTGTGCCTTGAGGGCGGCGAGTGCCTTGCGGTAGGTGGCCAGCGCCTCCTTGCGGTCTCCACGTGCTTCGGCCAGGCGGGCCATGCGCAAATGTTCTTCGACGACATCCGGGACCGGCATCGAGCGCACGGGAGGGCGCCGGTCGGCCGCGGCGGCCCGCGCCAGTTCGGCGAAGTCGGCGGCGCTGGTGAATGACTTCGCGATATCGAAATTGCCCTGGCGCATCGCCCAGGCGACGGCGTCGTCGCCGAAATCGTTCTTCAGCGCCGGATTCGCCCCCGCGGCGAGCAGGCGCCGGGCGAGGGCGGCATGGCCTTCACGGGCGGCCATCATGACGACCGTCGAACCGTTGGTCGACCGCGCATTCACATTCGCACCCGCGGCGAGCAGGTCTTCCGCGACGCTTTCGTGTCCCGCGAAAGTGGCGTAGTGGAGGGCCGACCATTCACGGTCGGGGCGGTTGACGGAGGCGCCGCGTGCCAGCAGCCAGCGCATCGCCTCGCGCCGGTCCTTCCAGGCGGCGAGCATCAGCGCGGTTTCGCCCCAGCGGTTGACACGCTGCAGGTCCGCCCCGCGGCTGGCGAACAGTTCCATCAGCGGAATGTTGCCTTCCCAGGCGCCGATCATCAGGCCGGTGCCGATCAGGCTGCCCTCGAAATCCGGATCCAGTCCTTCGTCGAGCCAGCGCTTCGCCTGGTCGATATCCCCCAGTTCGAGGCGGACGGAAAAGCGTGCCGGGTCCGGCAGTTCGGCGCGGGCCGGGCCGCTAAGCAGGAAGGCGGCGAGGAGGCAGCAGACGGCGGACAGACGCGGCATGGCATGAGGGTTCGTGTTGCGCAGGCGTGCAGTCTACCTGCGCTGCGGTAGCATTGCCCCATCATGAGGGCGACTGCATTGCGTTCCGGCCGACCGGCAGGAAGTCAGGGGATTCGGCTCGGACTGGCGCTGGCAGCGAGCATTGTCCTGCATCTGGCCGTGCTGATGCCGACCGGGTGGCTGCGCCCCCCGCCTGAAGATGTTTCCATGCCCCTGCAGGTCGAGTTGCCTCCGCCGGTCGCGGCGACCCGGCTGGACACGCATCCGGAGACGGCGGAGCCGGCTGCGGCCGCCCCCCCCGCCGCCGTCCCGCCGGCGCCGACTTTTCGGCAGGAGAGGACTCCCCCGCCCCGCGAACTGCAGGGGCGCGAACGGGATGCGGCGCTCGCCGCCCTGATGCGGGAGGAGGTCTATCCGCGCGCGGCGATCGACGCCGGTCTCGACGGACGTGTGGTACTGCTGCTGACGCTCGATGCCGCCGGCCGCGTGACGGCGGTCGAGGTTGCCGGCTCGTCCGGCCATGCCTTGCTAGACGACGCCGCGCTCAGGGCCGCCACCCGGATCGGCGGACTGCCGGGGGGACGACGGCAGGTATTGCTGCCCGTGGATTTCCGGCTGGAATGAAAGAGGTCCACCTGCACCGGGATGCGCCGCCGAAGCCGGCCGTCGGGGCGGCCTGCAACGGCTGCGGTGTCTGCTGCAGCCTCGCGCCCTGTCCGCTGAGCCGATGGCTGCTCGGCCATCGGGCGGGAACCTGCCCGGCGCTGCGCTGGCAGGACGGGCGCTATGTCTGCGGGCTGGTCGTCGCCCCGCGAACCTTTCTCAACAGATTGCCGGCGTTCTGCGTGCCGGTCGCTTCCCGGCTGGCATACCGCTGGATCGCCGCCGGCTCGGGCTGCGACTGCGACGCCGAACCGGAATAGCCGGCAGGATGATCAGCAGGATGTGCAGCCGTCCACCGGCAGTTTGCGGGCGAGCCAGCCGGGACCGGCGCTGCTGCCGGCCATGCCTTCCCGTACGTTGTAGACCCGCGTGAAGCCCTGCGCCTGCAGGAATTTCTGCACCTGGGTCGTGCGGTTGCCGGTCCGGCAGATCAGGGCGATGGGCGCCGTCCTGTCGCCGCCGACTTTCGCGAGCACCTCGTTCATGAATCCGGCCGCACCCTGCGGGTGGAGCATGTTGATGCGCGTCGCGCCGGGCGCCACGCCAGTCTGTTGCCATTCGCGCGGCGTGCGGATGTCGATCAGCGTCAGCGTGCCGCCACGCACGGCATCGAGCGCTTCGGGGGCGCTCATTTCCTGTGCTCCTGCTGGGAGGGCAATCGAGAGCAGCAGGACGCACTGCACATAGCGGGCAATGTGGGCCAGGCGGACCAGGGGGGGCGGCAGTCGGGGCATGGACAAACTCCTCTTCGCGGTTCTTTTGATCGACCGCATTTTAGCGTCCGGCTTGGTATAGTCGCCCGGAACCCCGCTCCGCCACCCCATGCTCGCCTACCTGATTCGCCGCCTGCTGTATGCGCTGCCGATCCTGATCGGGGTCAACGTCATCACCTTCGCGCTGTTCTTCGTCGTCAATACGCCGGACGACATGGCGCGCATGCAGTTGGGCGTGAAGCGCGTGACGCCGGAGGCGATCGAAAAATGGAAGGCCGAGCGCGGCTATGACAAGCCGCTGTTCTGGAACGCGTCGGCGCAGGGCGCAAAAAAGTTGTCCGATACCATCTTCTTCGCCAAGTCGGTACGGATGTTCGCCCTCGATTTCGGCCGTGCCGACGACGGTCGTGATATCGCGCGCGAAATCGGCCTGCGCATGGGGCCGAGCCTGGCGGTGGCGGTGCCGGTCTTCGTGCTGGGGCTGTTCGCGGCGATTTCATTTGCGCTGCTGCTGGTCTATTTTCGCGCCACCTATCTCGATTTCGCCGGCGTGGTGCTGTGCGTGGCGATGATGTCGATCTCGGGCCTCTTCTACATCATCGGCGGCCAGTGGCTGGTGTCGAAGGTCTGGCACCTCGTGCCCATCTCCGGCTATGCGGAAGGGCTGAGCGCCGCGAAGTTCGTCATCCTGCCGGTGATCGTCAGCGTGCTCGCCGGCATCGGCTCGTCGGCACGCTGGTACCGCACGATCTTCCTCGAGGAATACACGCGCGACTACGTGCGCACCGCGCGGGCCAAGGGCTTGGCCGAGCGCTTCGTGCTGTTCCGCCACGTGCTGCGCAACGCGCTGATCCCGATCCTGACCGGCGCGGTGGTGGTGATCCCGACGCTGTTCATGGGCAGCCTGCTGATCGAGGCCTTCTTCGGCATTCCGGGACTCGGCAGCTACACCATCGACGCGATCAACGCACAGGACTTCGCCGTGGTGCGCGCGATGGTCTTCATCGGTTCGGCGCTCTACATCGTCGGCCTGCTGCTGACCGACATCTCCTACACGCTCGCCGACCCGCGGATTCGATTGCAATGAAGCCCGTGCTGCTCTGGTCCGATGCGCTGTTTTTTCTGCTGATCGCCGCGGCGCTGGCAGGTGCGCTGTGGGCGAGCCGCATTCCGCAGCTGCGGCAGTCCTGGCGCAAGGTCGGCGAAAGCCGTACCGGCATGGCGGCGGCGGTCCTGCTGCTGGCCTTCCTCGGTGTCGCCGTGCTCGACTCGCTGCACTACCGCGAGCGCCTGCCCGGCGAGGGGGAGAACTACGCGGTCGAAGTCCGTTCGGCGCTCGATGCCCTGCTGACCGGGCTGCGGACCCGTACCGAGCGGACCTACTCGGCACCCTTGGCGACGCATTCCTTCGCCAAGGAATCGCTTGACGGCGAGGTCGGGCGGGACTTTCCCCGGCTCGTCTACGGCGGTGCGCATTTGGGTGGCGATCCGGCCGGGCAGGGGACGGATCTGCTGGCGCGGACGGTACAGGGGCTGGGAACCGGCCTGCTGGCCTGGTTCGCGCTTTGGCTGGCCCTGGCTCCGTTGCGACGGCGTGTCCCGGGACTGGCCTGGCATGCCGCCTTCCTTACCCTGCTGGGCCTGTGTCTGTCGGCCGGGGTGGTAGCCATGCTGGCGCAGGGCTACCACGTGCTGGGCACCGACAAGGTCGGGCAGGACGTGCTCTATCTCACGCTCAAGAGCATCCGCACGGGTCTGCTGATCGGTACGCTGACCACGCTGATCATGCTGCCGGCCGCCGTGGCGCTCGGCCTGCTCGCCGGATATGCCGGCGGCTGGGTCGACGACGTCATCCAGTATCTCTACACCACGCTCAATTCGATTCCCGGCGTGCTGCTGATCGCCGCCGCGGTACTGATGATGCAGGTGGCGATCGACACCCATCCCGAGTGGTTTGCCACCGCCGCCGAGCGTGCCGATGCCCGCCTGCTGGCGCTGTGCGCGATCCTCGGCATTACCAGCTGGACGGGGTTATGCCGCCTGCTGCGCGGCGAGACGCTGAAGCTGCGCGAACTCGAATACGTGCAGGCGGCACGTTCGTTGGGCGTCGCCCATGCCCGCATCCTGGCCCGCCACATCCTGCCCAACGTGATGCACATCGTGATGATCGCGATCGTGATGGACTTCTCCGGGCTGGTGCTCGCCGAGGCGGTGCTGTCCTACGTCGGCATCGGCGTCGATCCGAATACCATCAGTTTCGGCACGATGATCAACACCGCGCGCATGGAGCTGGCGCGCGAACCGATGGTCTGGTGGTCGCTCGCTGCCGCGTTCATTTTCATGTTCGCGCTGGTGCTGGCGGCCAACCTGTTCGCCGATGTCGTGCGCGACGCCTTCGATCCGAGGGCAGCACGATGAGCCTGTTGAGCGTCCGTGACCTGACGGTGAGCATCGGAGCGACGCAGCCGGTCGGTGAGGTGTCCTTCGATATCGCGCGCGGCGAAACCTTTGCGCTGGTCGGCGAATCGGGCTGCGGCAAGTCGATGACCGCGCTGGCGCTGATGCGCCTGCTGCCGAACGCGGCCCGCATCGCCGGCGGTGCCATCCGTTTCGGCGGTGACGATCTGCTCGTGCGCAGCGAGGCGGAGATGCGCACGGTGCGCGGCGGCAAGATCGGCATGATCTTCCAGGAGCCGGCGACCAGCCTCAACCCGGTGCTGACGGTCGGCGCACAGATCGAGGAGGCGCTGCGCCTGCATGCGGGCGGCGACGCGCTGGCCAAGGTGGTGGAACTGCTCGCGGCGGTGGGCATTCCCGATCCCGAACGGCGGGCCGGCGAGTATCCGTTCCAGATGTCGGGCGGCATGAAGCAGCGCGTGATGATCGCGATGGCGCTGGCCGGCGAGCCCGAACTGCTGATCGCCGACGAGCCGACCACGGCGCTGGACGTGACGATCCAGGCACAGGTACTCGACCTGCTGCATGAATTGAAAACGCAGCGCGGCATGGCCCTGCTGCTGATCACGCACGACCTCGGCGTGGTCGCACGCATGGCCGATCGTGTCGGCGTGATGCGCGACGGGCGTCTCGTCGAGGTGGCGGCCAGGGCCGACTTTTTCCGCGCCCCGGCCCACCCGTATTCCCGGGCCTTGTTCGATGCGCTGCCGGAGAACCTGGACCCGCCGGAACAAAAGTCGGCGCCGGCGGGACGGCAGGCATTGCTGGAGGTGCGCGATCTGCGGGTCCATTTCCCGATCCGGCGTGGCCTCCTGCAGCGCGCCGTGGCACAGGTGAAGGCGGTCGATGGCATCGAACTCGCGCTGGCGGCGGGGCGTACCCTGGCGCTGGTGGGCGAATCGGGCTGCGGGAAGACCACGGCCGGCAAGGCCATTCTCGGCCTGCTCGACAAAACGGAGGGCGAGGTTGCACTCGACGGTGCACCGTTGACCGGACTCGTACCGGATCGCATGCAGATGGTGTTCCAGGATCCGTTCGGTTCGCTCGATCCCCGCATGCGGGTCGGCGAGATCGTGGCAGAAGGCAACCGCAGCGTCGATATCGCCGGCCTGCTGGAGCACGTCGGTTTGGACGCCGGCATGGCGGAACGCTATCCGCACGAATTTTCCGGCGGCCAGCGTCAGCGCATCGCCATCGCCCGGGCACTCGCGGTGAATCCGGCACTGCTGATCTGCGACGAGCCGACCAGTGCGCTGGACGTGTCGGTGCAGGCCCAGGTGCTGCGCCTGCTCGCCGACCTGCAGGCCCGCCTCGATCTCGCCTATCTCTTCATCACCCACAACATCGCGGTGGTGGACTATCTGGCGCACGAGGTGGCGGTGATGTATCTCGGTCGCATCGTCGAGCGCGGCACGACCGGGGAAGTGCTGCGTTCGCCGCGGCATCCCTACACGCAGGCGCTGCTGGCCGCGGTGCCGAAGCTGCATGGCGAACCCGGAGAGAAACTGCTGGTGCCCGGCGATCCGCCCTCGCCGGCGAATCCGCCTTCAGGCTGCCATTTCCACCCGCGCTGTCCGCATACGACGACGCGTTGCCGCGAGGCGTATCCGGGCGCGGCGGCGATTTCCGACAGCCACTTCGTGGCCTGCCACTTTCCTTCCTGAGTCAGCTCAGGACTTTTTCGACGGTTGTTTTTTCTTCGTTGCCGGCTTGGCCGAAGTCTTTTTGACCGAGGTTTTTTTCGTGGCGGCCTTCTTGCGCGTCGATTTCTTCTTGACCGTACGCGACGGCGGCTCCTTGGGCAGGGCTTTCGCGATCATCTCGGGATTGGCCTGGCTGCCCGGGCGCGGCACCAGCAGGTTGAAGCCCGGCCGGACCCTGACGCGCGGCGTGATGCCGTTGATCTGCTTGAGTCGTTCCAGGCTGATGCGGTGCCGTGACGCGACCTTGGCGAGCGACTCGCCCTTCTTCAGACGGTAGGTCTGCCAGTTCGACAGCGGCCTGTCTTCCGCCGCATAGCGTTCCAGATTGGCCTGGAAGACGTCGACCTTGTCCGCAGGCAGCACCAGCGGTCCGGCCTGGTTGCCGTTGATGACCGGACGGTGGTAGGCCGGGTTCAGGGACACGAATTCCTCGAGCGGGATTTCGGCGAGACGCGCGGCGACTGCGACGTCGATGCGTTCCGGCTTCAATACCGTCTCGAAATAGGGCTGGTTCGGGATCGGCTTCAGGTAGAAGCCATAGACGTCCGGCTGGGCGATGATGTTCTTGAGCGCCTGCAGCTTGGGCACGTAGTAGCGCGTTTCGCCCGGCATCGACAGGCTGGCGTAGTCGGTCGGCAGGCCCTTGGCCCGGTTCTTCGCGATCGCGCGCGCCACCGCGTGTTCGCCCCAGTTGTAGGAGGCGAGGGCGAGATGCCAGTCGCCGTGCATCTCGTAGATGTTCTGCAGGTAGCGCAGGGCGGCATCGGTCGAGGCGATGATGTCGCGCCGCTCGTCCACCCACCAGTTCTGGTCCAGCTGATAGTTCTTGCCGGTGGATGGAATGAACTGCCACATGCCCATCGCACGGGCGCGCGAGACGGCCTGCGGGTTGAAGGCGCTCTCGACCATCGGCAGCAATGCGAGCTCGGTCGGCATGCCGCGCTTTTCCAGTTCGTCGACGATGTGATACAGGTAACGGCCGCTGCGCTCGAAAATGCGGCGCAGCATGTCCGGCCGGTTCAGATACCAGGACTGTCGTTCGGCGACCAGCGGATCGTGCAGGTCGGGCATGCCGAAGCCGTGGCGAACGCGCTGCCAGAGATCGTCGGGCGGCACGGTCAGGTCGAGCAGGGGCGGCGGAGCGGCAGCCGCCATGGTTTCGACCGGAAGGACCGCCTTGTCGGACAGGCGTGCGGCGGCATCGGTCGAGAGCCCTGGCGTGCCGGCGCTGCGGGCGTGCGGGGCGGCGGAGGTGTCGGTCGATGGCGCCTGGGTGGTCGCGCAGCCGGCGAGCGCGAGGCAGCACAGGACGAGCGACAGTCGCTTGCAGAGGAGCAATGACGGCATGAATGAGGTTCGGGTCAGGGGGTGTCGCTGCCGTCCGGTTGATCGATGCGAGCCAGAACCTCGTTGCCGCAGCCCCGGTATTCGACATGGTCGAAGCTGGTCATGCGCGCGAGCGCGATGCCGCGGCCATGCCAGTCGGTGGCGCGTTCGGGTTCGAGCGTCAGGAAACGTGTCGGGTCGAAACCGCTGCCCTGGTCCTTCACGACATAGCTGACGCCGTTCGGAGAGCGCTCGAAATCGATGCGGACCTGACGGTCGCTGAATTCCGGCAGTGAAAGGCGGCGCTCGATTTCCTCGTCGAGCATGCCCTCGAGCATCAGCTGGCCTTTTTCCTGGTAGCCGATGCCGAGGTTGCCGTGCTCCACCGCGTTGAGCATCAGTTCGGTGAGGCCGAGCGCGGCCGCTTGCGGCCGGGGACTCGCATTGGCGAGCAGGTGGGCGAGATTGCGCGCCTCGACAGGGGTGCGGCAGACGAAGCTGGCGGACAGCAATCCGCTCATGGCCCGGGCACTGCTCGCGAGTTCTTCTTCCTGCAGGCGATGGCTGGCGATGTCCGCCAGCGCTGATGCGACGACAGCGCGCAGCACCTTCGGCTTGTAGGGCTTGGTCAGGTAGTAATACACGCCGGCGGCGATGCCTTCGGCGATATCGGCCTCGTTGTCGAGACCGGTCACGAACATGGTGCGCAGTCCCTTCAACCGGGACGACTGACGGATGCGGGAGAGCAGTGCCATGCCGTCGAGGTGCGGCATCTGCCGGTCCGAAATCAGCAGGTCGACGGCATTGGCCGGATCGGTGAGCAGTGACCAGGCTTCCTCGCCGTCGCGGGCGGGCAGAACGGTGTAGCCTTCGGATTCGAGCAGGTCGACGAGCAGTTCGAGCGCCAGCGGTTCGTCGTCGGCAGCGACCAGCACCGGGCGTTGTGCGATATCCATCATGCCGCGCATTCTAAATGAGCCGCGCGTCGAATATCGGCACCGGCCGGACGCTGCGGAAATCCACAATGGTGCGGCGATGCGCCGCAAGGATAATCCCCGGCACCAGGCGGCGGAGTCGTCGCGTCGTTGAGTCCGGTACGCACACCGTGCCACGCTGGTTACAACATTCCAACAAGAGGAGTCGATATGAAACTGCGCACGCTCGTCATCGGCCTGGCGGCCGCCACCTTCTCGCTGGCCGGTGTTCCCGCCCTGGCCCAGCAGCCCATCGTGATCAAGTTCAGCCACGTGGTTGCGGACAACACCCCGAAAGGCAAGGGCGCCCTGGAGTTCAAGCGTCTCGCCGAAGAGCGCACCGCCGGCAAGGTCAAGGTCGAGGTCTATCCGAACAGCACCCTCTACAAGGACAAGGAGGAAATGGAGGCCCTGCAGCTCGGCGCCGTGCAGATGCTGGCACCCTCGCTCGCCAAGTTCGGCCCGCTCGGCCTCAAGCAGTTCGAACTGTTCGACCTGCCCTACATCTTCGACGGCTACGAGGACCTGCACAAGATCACCACCGGCCCGGTTGGCAAGAACCTGCTGAACCTGCTCGGCAGCAAGGGTTTGCTGGGACTGGCGTACTGGGATAACGGCCTCAAGGTGATGAGCGCCAACAAGCCGCTGAAGATGCCGGAAGACTTCAAGGGCCTGAAGATGCGTATCCAGTCGTCCAACGTGCTCGATGCGCAGATGCGCGCGCTGGGTTCGCTGCCGCAGAAGATGGCCTTCTCGGAGGTCTATCAGGCGTTGCAGACCGGCGTGGTCGATGGCACCGAGAATCCGCCGTCCAACCTTTACACCCAGAAAATGCACGAGGTGCAGAAATACGTGACGATGTCCAATCACGGCTATCTCGGCTATGCGGTTCTGGTGAACAAGAAGTTCTGGGACGGACTGCCGGCCGATGTCCGCACCACGCTGGAAGCGGCGATGGCGGACGCCACCAAGTACGCCAACGACATCGCCAAGAAAGAGAACGAGGATGCGATGGCCGAGGTGAAGAAGTCCGGCAAGAGCGAGATCATCGAGCTGACCGCCGACCAGAAGAAGGCCTGGAAGAAGGCGCTGGTCAAGGTGCATGACCAGATGGCCGACCGGATCGGCAAGGACCTGATCCAGTCCGTCTATAAGGAAACCGGCTTCGACCCGTCCAAGCTCTGATGCACTGCGCGGGGGCCTGACGGCCCCCGCCGTCTTTACGGGGATACCATGAAATTTCTCGACCATCTCGAGGAGTGGTTCATCGCCTTCCTCATGGGCGCGGCCACACTGATCATCTTCGTATCCGTGTTGCACCGCTACGCTTCGGGATTGTCCATCCCCGGGGTACAGGACTGGCTGATCGGCATCAATGTCAGCTGGGCGCAGGAGCTCTGCATCATCATGTTCGTCTGGATGGCCAAGTTCGGCGCGGCCTACGGGGTGCGCACGGGCATCCACGTCGGCGTCGATGTGCTGATCAACCGGCTGTCGGACAGGACTCGTGGCAAGTTCATCATCTTCGGCCTGCTGGCCGGTGCGACGTTCACCGGCATCGTTGGCGCGCTCGGTGCCCATTTCGTCTGGGAAAACGGCGCCCACTACAGCTTCTTCAAATTCTTCGGCCTCGAAATGGGCGACCTCTACGAAGGTCCCATCACCCCCGATCTCGAGTGGCCGACCTGGATCGTCTACTCGGCTATTCCCCTTGGCTCCGGGCTCATGTGCTTCCGGTTCCTGCAGGTGCTGGTGCAATTCCTGAAGTCCGGCGAACTGCCGCACCACGATCACGGTCACGTCGACGGCATCGACGAGGAGCATCCGCTGACGGTGGAGGCGAACCCCTACAACATGGACGACGAGTTGCACCCGCATGATCTGAAATACGGCCGTCGGCAGCACGACGACGGCCCGCCGCAAGGCATCGAGCGACGCCAGTCGCCGCAGGACGGAGGTGACCGGTCATGAGCGCCCTCATCATCTTCCTGTTGCTGACCCTGCTCATGATTACCGGCATGCCGGTGTCGATCTCGCTCGGCCTGACGGTGCTGATCTTCCTGTTCGGCTTTACCGAGGTGCCGCTCGAATCGGTGGCACTCAAGCTGTTCACCGGCATCGAGAAGTTCGAGATCATGGCGATCCCGTTCTTCATCCTCGCCGGCAACTTCCTGACCCATGGCGGTGTCGCACGGCGCATGATCGATTTCGCCACTGCGATGGTCGGTCATTTCCGCGGCGGTCTCGGCATGAGTTCGGTGTTCGCCTGCGCCCTGTTCGCCGCAGTGTCCGGCTCGTCACCGGCGACAGTGGTCGCCATCGGCTCGATCATGCTGCCGGCGATGGTCAAGGCGGGCTATCCGAAGTCGTTCGGCGTCGGCGTCGTCGCCTCGGCCGGCGGCCTCGGCATCCTGATCCCGCCGTCGATCGTCATGGTGATGTATGCGGTGTCCACCAACAGTTCGATCGGCGCCCTGTTCATCGCCGGCATCATTCCGGGTTTCCTGCTGGCGCTATTTCTCGGTTTCACCACCTGGTACCGGGCGCGCAAGGGCAATTATCCGCGCGAGCGCAAGCATTCCTGGGGCGATCGCCTGCGGGCCTTCCGGCGCTCGGTCTGGGGCCTGCTGCTGATCGTCGTCGTCATCGGCGGCATCTACAGCGGCCTGTTCACCCCGACCGAGGCGGCGGCGATGAGCGCGGTGTATGCCTTCGTGATCGCGGTGTTCGTGTACAAGGACCTGCGCTTCGCCGACGTGCCCAAGGTGCTGCTGAATTCCGCGAACATGAGCGCGATGCTGCTCTACATCATCACCAACGCGGTGCTGTTCTCGTTCATCCTCACCAACGAGCAGATTC
>JAVEWF010000003.1:0-74416 GCA_034004665.1 Rhodocyclaceae bacterium
GTCGCCAGCGGCATCAGCAAGATGGGCCTGACCGAGACGACCAAGGCGGTCTGGCCCTGGCTGCTCTCCATGCTGGTGTTCCTGATTATCATCACCTATGTGCCGGCCATTTCCACCTGGCTGCCGAAAACACTGGGGATGATGTAGCCACGGACAGCGCTTTCCGGGCCCGGCTTCGGCCGGGCTTTTTTCTTGGTGCGCCGGGAGGAACGGGCTTTCTGCGATAAAATCGCCAGCCCTTTGTTTTACTTATCAATCTGCTGGAGAAATCAGAATGGCTGTCGAAAGAACCCTGTCGATCATCAAGCCCGATGCCGTTGCCAAGAACGTGATCGGCAAGATCTATTCCCGTTTCGAAACCAACGGTCTCAAGATCGTCGCTGCCCGCATGGCCTGGCTGTCGGAGCAGGAAGCCGGCGGCTTCTATGCCGTGCACAAGGAGCGTCCCTTCTACAAGGACCTCGTGAAGTTCATGACCTCCGGCCCGGTGATGATCCAGGTGCTCGAGGGCGACAACGCCATCGCCAAGAATCGCGAGCTGATGGGCGCCACCAATCCGAAGGATGCGGCTGCCGGCACCATCCGCGCCGATTTCGCCGAGAGCATCGATGCCAACGCCGTGCATGGCTCGGACGGCCCGGAAACCGCCAAGGTCGAGGTCGCCTACTTCTTCCCGGAACTGAACGTCTACTCGGGCCGCTAATCAGTCAATGCGGGTCAACCTGCTCGACTTCGACGCCGACGGCCTGGCGGCCTGGTTCGTGCAACTGGGCGAGAAGCCCTTCCGCGCGCGCCAGGTGCTGCGCTGGATACATCGTTTCGGCGTCGAGGACTTCGAGCAGATGACCGATGTCGCCAAGAGCCTGCGTGCCAGGCTCAAGGACCAGGCCGAGATTCGCGGCCCCGTGCCGCTGCGTGACAGCATCGCATCCGACGGTACGCGCAAATGGCTGCTGGATGTGGGAGGCAACAACGCGGTCGAGACGGTTTTCATTCCGGAGGCCGGCCGGGGGACGCTATGCATCTCCACCCAGGTCGGCTGTGCCCTCGAGTGTTCGTTCTGCTCGACCGGCAAGCAGGGCTTCAACCGCAACCTGACCACGGCCGAGATCATCGGCCAGCTCTGGCACGCCAACCGCGTGCTGGGAGCCGTCAAGCAGCCCGGCATCGGCGACAGCGGCGAGCGCGTGATCAGCAACGTCGTGCTGATGGGCATGGGCGAACCGCTCGCCAACTACGAGAATGTCGTCGCTGCGCTGAAACTGATGCTCGACGACAACGCCTACGGCCTGTCGCGCCGGCGCGTGACGGTGTCGACGGCGGGCATGGTGCCGGCCATGGATCGCCTGCGCGAGGATTGCCCGGTGGCGCTGGCGGTGTCGCTGCACGCGCCGACCGACGCGCTGCGCGATGAACTGGTGCCGCTCAACCGCAAGTATCCTCTGGCCGAACTGATGGCGGCCTGCCGCCGCTATCTGGACAATGCGCCGCGCGACTTCATCACTTTCGAATATGTCCTGCTCGCCGGAGTGAACGACCGCGAGTCGGACGCGCGCGCCCTGCTGGCGCTGACGCGTGAGATTCCCTGCAAGTTCAACCTGATTCCCTTCAATCCCTTCCCGGGGACCGACTATCGCAAGCCATCGTCCGAGCGCGTGCGTCGTTTCCAGGAAATCCTGATGCAAGCGGAAATCGTCACGACCGTGCGCAAGACGCGCGGCGACGACATCGACGCGGCCTGCGGCCAGCTGGCCGGGCAGGTCAAGGACCGGTCGCGTCGCACGACCGCCCGCATCCCGCTGGAGGTGGCTAGCTGATGACGATGAAGATTCTCCCGGGGCTGCTGCTTGCAGCCCTGCTGGCCGGCTGTGCCGGCAATCCCGCGGGTGGCGAATCCGCGAGCGTGGAACTGGCCATGTCGCAACAGGCGGCCGGCAGCGAGGCCCGGCAACGCGCGAAGGTGCACGCGGAACTCGGCCGCCTCTATCTCGAGGAGGGTCGCCACGAGGTGGCGCTCGACGAGGCGCGCATCGCGATGGCGTCCGACGGTGCCTATGCGCCTGCCTACAATCTCATGGGGCTCGTCTATATGGCCCTGCGCAAGAACGAACTGGCTGCGGAGAGCTTCCGCAGCGCGCTCGGGCTGGCGGGCAACGATCCGGAGATCAACAACGACTACGGCTGGTTCCTCTGCCAGACGGGCAGGGCGCGCGAATCCATCGCGCATTTCCGTGTCGCGATCGGCAACCCCTTGTACCAGGCGCCGGCCAAGGCGCTGGTCAATGCCGGATACTGCGCCATGCGCATTCCGGACGATCGGCTCGCCGAAGAGTATTTGCTGCGCGCCCTTCGTTACGATGTCGGCAATCGCGGCGCCCTGTACTGGCTGGCCGAGCTCGCCTATCGCGGCAATCGTCCGGACGAGGCACGCCAGCGTCTGCAGGACCTGCACAAGCTCATCGAGCCGACGGCTGCATCGGCATGGCTGGCGTTGCGCGTCGACCGCAAGCTGGGTGATCGCGATGGGGAAGCACGCCATACCGGGCTGCTGCGCCGCAAGCATCGCGATTCCGCCGAATACCAGAAGTTGATGCGTGGAGAGTTCGATTGACGGAAGTACAGCAGGAGCAGGACCGTCCGGCAAAAGATCTGCCGGAAGCAGAAATGCCGGACGCAGAAGCCTCGACCGAAAATGTCGGCGCCGGCAGGACGGCGACCGTCGGCCGGCTATTGCGTGAAGCGCGCGAAGCTGCCGGCCTGACGGCGGCCGACGTCGCGCAATCGCTCAAGTTCAGTCCGCGCCAGGTCGAACAACTCGAGGCCGACGACTACGATGCCCTGCCGGGGACCACCATCGTGCGCGGCTTCACCCGCAGCTATGCCCGCCTGCTTGGGCTGGATTCGGCCGCCTTGCTGAAGCAGCTCGATGCCCGGACGCCGAATGTGCCGGTCGAGGTCAGGCCGCCCGACAACATGGGGCTCGCCGGCGAGCCCAGTGGCCTGCGGCAGTTGAGCCTGCTCGCTTCCGCGGCGATCGTCATCGCCCTCGCGGCCGTGCTGATCGGCCTGTGGCAGTACTTCAGTCCGGAACTGCCTGCACCGTCCGCATCGTCCGTCGTGACAGAGAAAGAACCGGCCGCATCGGTATCGCCGGGCGAAGCGGGTACGGTCGCAGCCGTGCCGGCGGCACCCGTTGTTGCGCAGGAGGCGGTCGCCGTTCCTGCACCGGGCGTGGCTCCGGGGGGGAGCGAGAGTTCCGCGCCGGTTGCGCCGCTGCTGGTGTTCAGCTTCGAGGATCGTTCCTGGCTGGAGGTGTCCGATGCCGCGAAGCAGGTGCTGCATACCGGCGAGAGCCCGGCGGGATCGCGTATCGAACTGTCGGGCAAGCCGCCATTCGATGTCGTGGTCGGCAACGCGGGCAAGGTGCGAGTGACCTACGGCGAACGGGTAATCGATCTGGTGCCCCATACGCGCGCCGAAGTCGCCCGGCTGAAGATCGAATGACGACCGCCGCATTTCCCGCCCGCCGGCCGACGCGCCGCGTCATGGTCGGAAAAGTCGGCGTCGGCGGGACGGCGCCCGACGGTTCGCCGTCCCCCGTGGTCATCCAGTCGATGACCAATACCGATACCGCCGACGTGTTCGGCACGGCGCAGCAGGTGGCCGAACTGCATCGCGCCGGCTCCGAGATCGTGCGCGTCACCGTGAACAACCGCGAGGCCGCTGCGGCCGTGCCGAGGATCAGGGAGCGGCTCGCCCAGTTGAACCTCGACGTGCCGCTGGTCGGCGACTTCCACTTCAACGGCCACAAGCTGCTGACCGAAGTCCCCGAATGCGCCGCGGCGCTCGACAAGCTGCGCATCAATCCGGGCAACGTCGGCAAGGGGGCGAAGCGCGACGAACAGTTCGCGCAGATGATCGAGATCGCCTGCCGATACGGGAAGCCGGTGCGGATCGGCGTGAACTGGGGCAGCCTCGACCAGTCCCTGCTCGCACGCCTGATGGACGAGAACGCGAAGCGTGCCGTACCGAAGGACGCGACCGGCCTGATGCGCGAGGCGATGGTGGCCTCCGCCCTCGAATCCGCCGCAAAGGCCGAGGAGCTGGGGCTGCCGGGCGATGCGATCATCCTGTCCTGCAAGGTCAGCGGCGTGCAGGACCTGATCGCCGTCTACCGCGATCTTTCCGCGCGTTGCGACTATCCGCTGCACCTCGGCCTCACCGAGGCGGGCATGGGCAGCAAGGGCATCGTCGCCTCGACGGCGGCGCTGGCCGTCCTGCTGCAGGAGGGCATCGGCGATACCATCCGCGTGTCATTGACGCCCGAGCCGGGCGAGCCCCGGACGAAAGAGGTCGTCGTCGCGCAGGAGATCCTGCAGACGCTGGGCCTGCGTGCCTTCGTTCCGATGGTGGTGGCCTGTCCGGGTTGCGGGCGCACCACCAGCACCTTCTTCCAGGAGCTGGCGCAGGACATCCAGACCTATGTGCGCGCGCAGATGCCGGAGTGGAAGCTGCGTCACCGCGGCGTCGAGAACATGACCGTCGCGGTGATGGGCTGTGTCGTGAACGGCCCCGGCGAGAGCAAGCACGCCAACCTCGGCATCTCGCTGCCCGGCACCGGCGAGGAGCCGGTCGCCCCGGTGTATGCCGACGGCGAGCGCATCACCACATTGCGTGGTGAACATATCGCTGCCGACTTCAGAGCCATCATCGACGACTACGTCGCCAGGCAGTACGCTAAACATTCATGAGCCAGACATTGCAAGCCATCCGCGGGATGAACGACATTCTGCCCGCCGACGCCGAACGCTGGGAGGCCTTCGAGGCGACCATCCGCGACTGGCTGTCCGCCTACGGTTATCGTCCGATCCGCATGCCGCTGGTCGAACCGACGCCGCTGTTCGCCCGTGCCATCGGCGCCGTCACCGACATCGTCGAGAAGGAGATGTATTCCTTCACCGACAGCCTCAACGGCGAGCAGCTGACGTTGCGCCCCGAGGGTACTGCCTCCTGCGTGCGCGCCGTGTTGCAGCACAACCTCCTGTACGATGGCCCGAAGCGTCTCTGGTACATGGGGCCGATGTTCCGCCACGAGCGGCCGCAGAAGGGACGCTACCGGCAGTTCCACCAGGTAGGCATCGAGGCGCTCGGCCTGCCCGGCCCGGACATCGACGCCGAGCAGATCATCATGTGCGCGCGGCTGTGGGACGATTTGGGTCTCGAAGGCATCCGGCTGGAGATCAACTCGCTCGGCGAGGCGGAGGAACGCGCGCAGCATCGCACCGACCTGATCGCCTACCTCGAGCAGCATGTCGACCAACTCGACGAGGACGGCAGGCGGCGCCTGCACAGCAACCCGCTGCGCATCCTCGACACCAAGAATCCGGCGCTGCAGGCCGTCGTCGAAGCGGCACCGAAGCTGATCGACTATCTCGGCGAGGCTTCGCTCAAGCATTTCGAGGGTGTGCAGCAACTGCTCAAGGATGCGGCGATTCCCTTCCGCATCAACCCGCGGCTGGTGCGCGGGCTCGACTACTACAACCTGACGGTGTTCGAGTGGGTGACCGACGCGCTCGGTGCCCAGGGTACCGTCTGCGCCGGCGGCCGCTACGACGGCCTCGTCGCGCAGCTCGGCGGCAAGCCCGCGCCGGCCTGCGGCTTCGCCATGGGCGTCGAACGCCTCATGGCGCTGCTCGACGCACAGAACGGCGGCATCGACAACCCGGCCCCCGACATCTATGTCGTGCATTCCGGAGAGGCCGCCCAGCGGCATGCCTTCAAGGCGGCCGAGATGCTGCGCGACATCGGCTGTGCGGTGTTGACTCACATGGGGGGCGGCAGCTTCAAGTCACAGTTCAAGCGGGCGGACGCATCGGGTGCGCAACTCGCCCTGGTCGTCGGCGATGACGAGGCGGCAGCGAATGCGGTGACCCTGAAGCCGTTGCGCATCGAGGCCGAGCAGCAGCGCGTGCCGCTGGACGAACTTGCCGACCGCGTGAGCGAATGGCTGTGGGCGATGGACGAAGAACCATTACAGGAATGAGCGAGGACTGAAATCATGGCGACCTACGATCTTGAAGAGCAGGAACAGATAGAAGAACTGAAAACCTGGTGGAAGCTGCACGGCACGCTGGTGACCGGCGTGATCACCGCCGCCGCGGTCGCAGTCGTCGGCTGGCAGGGCTGGCAGTGGTGGCAGCGCGGTCAGGCGACGCAGGCAGCCCAGCTCTACGGTGGCGTCCAGCAGGCGCTGGCGCAGCAGGACGTGAAGCGCGTGCGCCAGTTGTCGGGTGAGCTGATCGACAAGTATTCGGGCACGGCCTATGCTGGCATGGCGGCCACGCTGTCCGGCAAGGTGCTCGCGGAAACCGGCGACCTCAAGTCGGCGCAGGCCCAGTTCGGCTGGGCCGCCGAGCATGCGAAGGATGACGGCTTGCGCGATCTCGCCCGCCTGCGGCAGGCCGTCGCGCTCGCGGAGGACAAGAGTTTCGACAATGCGCTGGCCCTGCTGTCGGTGCCGCCCGCGCCCGCGCTGATGCCGCGCTATCTCGAGGTGCGCGGCGATATCCTCGCCGTACAGGGCAAGGCGGCCGATGCCCGCAAGGCCTACGACGAGGCGCTCAAGGCGCTCGAGGCGGCACGCAAGGAAGAGGGGATGCCGACGGGGCCGTACGGGGACATCCTGCAGGCCAAGCGTGACGCTGCCGGAGGGCAGTCGTGACCCGGCGACCTGCTCGGACGAGCCCGTCGGAACAGTCGCGCCGCTTGGCCCGCTTGGGCCTGTACTGCGCTGCCGTCCTGCTGACGGCAGGCTGTTCCACCATCAGCAATACGGTCGATGCCCTCAATCCGTTCAGCAAGTCCGCCCCGAAGGTGAAGCCGGCGGCGCTCGACACGATCCAGCCGACCGCCGAGTTGCAGTCGCTCTGGCAGGCGCGCGTGGGCAGCGCGGCAGAGTTCGCTTTCGTGCCTGCCGTCGCGGGAGAGAGCGTTTTCGCGGCAGGTCGCGACGGCAGCCTGGCGCGCTTCGATGGCGGTCGCCAGGTCTGGCGCATCGATGCCGGGCAGCCGCTGTCCGGCGGCGTCGGCAGCGATGGACGGCTGGTGGTCGTCGGTACGTCCAAGGGCGAGGTGCTGGCGTTCCGGGCCGAGGATGGCCGTCCTGCGTGGCAGGTTCGCGCGAGTTCCGAAATTCTCGCCGCGCCCGCCGTGTCGGGTGATCTCGTCGTCGTGAGGAGCGGCGATGCGAGGGTCTTCGGCTTCGCTGCGGCCGATGGCCAGCGGCGCTGGGTCTACCAGCGCAGCACGCCGGCGCTGTCGCTGCGCTCCAGCGTCGGCGTGACGTTGACCGACAAGGCGCTCTATGCCGGCTTCCCCGGCGGCAAGCTGGTCGCCATCGCGCTCAACAACGGTGCGGCCCTGTGGGAATCGACGGTTGCCCTGCCGCGCGGAACGACCGAACTGGAGCGCATCGCGGATGTCGCCAGCGATCCCGTGGTCGTCGGCGAAACCGTGTGCGCCGCGGCCTACCAGGGACGCGTGGCCTGCTTCGATGCCGACAACGGGCGCCAGCAATGGGCCCGCGAGGTGTCGTCCATCGCCGGACTCGCGGTCGGTCAGAATGCCGTTTTCGTGACGGACGAGAAGGGCGCCGTGCAGGCCTTCCAGCTGTCGAGCGGTGCCAGCCTGTGGAAGCAGGACAAGCTGTTCATGCGCGGCGTGACGCGTCCGCTCGCGATCGGACGCCACGTCGCCATCGCCGACTTCGAGGGATACGTCCACCTGCTGTCGGTCGAGGATGGCTCGTTCGCTGCGCGCCTGCCCACCGACGGTTCGGCCGTCGTCGCTCCGCCGCGCCCACTGGGCGGCAGCAGCTTCGTGGTCCAGACGAAGAACGGCGCCTTGCACGCCCTGGCGCTGCACTAGAAACATGCTACCCACACTGGCCCTGGTCGGACGCCCCAATGTCGGCAAGTCGACGCTCTTCAACCGGCTGACGAAGACGCGCGATGCGCTCGTCGCCGACCAGCCGGGCCTGACGCGCGATCGTCATTACGGCCATGGCCGGCTCGGCAAGCGGCCCTTCCTCGTCATCGACACCGGCGGCTTCGAACCGCTGGCGAAGGACGGCATCGAACACGAGATGGCGCGGCAGGCCGAAGCGGCGATCGCCGAGGCGGATGCACTCATTTTTCTCGTCGATGGCCGTACCGGACTCGCCCCGCAGGACAAGGTGATCGCCGAGCGCTTGCGGCGTTCCGGCCGGTCGCTGCATCTCGTCGTCAACAAGGCCGAGGGCATGAACCGCGACGTCGTCGCCGCCGAGTTCCATGAACTGGGCTGCGGCGAGCCGCGGGTCATATCGTCCGCGCACGGTGACGGCGTGCGCGAACTGCTCGAACTGGTGCTCGCGGATTTTCCGGAGGAAGCGCCGGATGCGGCTGACGATGCGGGGCCGCGCGTCGCCGTGGTCGGCCGTCCGAACGTCGGCAAAAGCACGCTGATCAACACCCTGCTCGGCGAGGAGCGCATGATCGCCTTCGACATGCCGGGCACGACGCGCGACGCGATCTCAACCCCGTTCGAACGCAACGGCAAGCGCTACACGCTGATCGACACCGCCGGCCTGCGTCGCAAGGGACGCGTCTTCGAGGCCATCGAAAAATTCTCGGTCGTCAAGACGCTCCAGGCCGTGGAGGCCGCCAACGTCGTCGTCCTGATGGTCGATGCCAGCCAGGACATTTCCGACCAGGACGCCCACATCGCCGGCTTCTGCATCGAGGCGGGCCGGGCGCTGGTGCTGGCGGTGAACAAGTGGGACGCCGTCGATGCCTACCGCCGCGACCGGATCAAGCAGGACATCCAGCGCAAGCTCAACTTCCTCGGCTTCGCCCGCATCCACTACATTTCGGCGCTGAAAGGGCAGGGGGTCGCCAGCGTGCTGCAGTCGGTCGACAAGGCCTATGCCGCCGCGATGGTCAAGCTGGCCACGCCGAAGCTGACGCGCGTGCTGCTCGACGCGGTGCAGAAGCAGGCGCCGCCACGGCACGGCAACGTCCGCCCCAAGTTGCGCTATGCCCACCAGGGCGGGAGCAATCCGCCGATCATCGTCATCCACGGGAATGCACTGGAGCACGTGCCGCCGGCCTACGTGCGCTACCTGGAACATGTCTACATGGAAGCCTTCCGGCTCCAGGGCACACCGCTCCGCATCCAGTTCAAGAGCAGCAAAAATCCTTACGTCGACAAGGATCGATGAAAGTCGGCGCCGGCGGGACGGCAAGCGGCAGCCTGCGCGGCTATACTTGAGCACCGCGAGGGGGCGGCAAGGGAGCTGGAGACAGCAGGACTGAAGGGACAGGAGGGTGCGTTGACTTACGTCGTCACGGAAAACTGCATCAAGTGCAAATACACCGACTGCGTGGACGTCTGTCCGGTCGATTGCTTTCGCGAGGGACCGAACTTTCTGGTCATCGATCCGGAAGAGTGCATCGACTGCACGCTGTGCGTGCCGGAGTGCCCGGCCGAAGCGATTTTCGCCGAGGATGACGTGCCGGAAGGGCAACGCGACATGATCGCGATGAATGCCGAACTGGCCAAACAGTGGCCGGCCATCATCGAGCGCAAGGAACCGCCGGCGGATGCGGACGAATGGCGCGGCAAGCCCGGCAAGCGCGCCCTGCTGGAAAAATAAACCGGAGGAGGAGACCACCATGCAAGTCAGGCAGATTCTCGATATCAAGGGGACGGTGCTCTACACCATCGCCCCGGACAAGAAGCTCTCCGAGGCCGTCGCTGTGATGAGCGAGCAGGATGTAGGCTCGCTGGTCTGCTTCGAGGGCGGGCGCATGGTCGGCATGCTCACCTTTCGCGAGGTGATGCGCGCCCTCAACGAAAATCATGCTGCCTGGGGCGGCGTCGCGATCCGCGACGTGATGGTGAAGAATCCGCGCACGGCCGATCCCTTCATGGACGTCGACCAGTTGCGCCGGCTGATGGTCAGCGAGCACATGCGCTACCTGCCGGTGATGGACGGCTACACGCTGCTCGGCGTCATTTCCTTCCACGACGTCGCCAAGGCGGTGCTCGAAGAGCAGAGCTTCGAGAACCGCATGCTCAAGGCCTACATCCGCGACTGGCCGGAGGGTCAGGAACCGGTCGGCGGGAACGGCTGACGCGTCGCGGCCACGACTGGGCCGCGGGCTTCAGTTCGGCCCGGAAAGCCAGGCGTCGAATTCGCCGCGCGGCATCGGACGCGCGAAATGGTATCCCTGCAGGTAGTCTGCGCCGAGCGACTTGAGCAGATTGGCGGCCGCCTCGTTTTCGACGCCTTCGGCGGTGATTTTCAGGCCAAGCGCCCGGGCGAGCTGGATGATCGCCTGTACCATCGAGCGGCCTGAGGGTTCGTTGATGCGGCGCACGAACGAAATGTCGATCTTCAGTTCGTCGACCGGCATCTCGTGCAGTTGGGACAGCGCCGAATAGCCGGTGCCGAAATCGTCGATGGCGATGTGGAATCCGCTGCGATGCAGATCCTCGAGACGTTCCGAAGCGTTCGCGACGTCGAGCAGCGCGATGCTTTCGGTGACTTCCAGTACGACATCGTCCGGCGACAGGCCCTTCAGGGCCAGTTCGCCCATCAGTTGTTCCGTGAAGTGGTTCGAGAAGAGCTGGCGTTTCGAGACGTTGATCGCCGCACGCACCGCATGACCGCGTCGTCGCCATGCCTGCAATGCATCGAGTGACTGCAGCCAGATCTGGCGTCCGAGATCGCGGATCGCGCCGGTGCTTTCGGCGATCGGAATGAAGGTGGCCGGGCTGACCCAGCCGAATTCGCTGTCATGCCAGCGCGCCAGGACCTCGACGACCTGGCAGTCGCCGTTCGCGGCGTTGACGATCGGCTGGAACCAGGCCTGGATGCGTTCCGCCTGGACGGCCTCGACGAGCTTGTTCTGGATGTACAGCTCCCGTTTGCCGCCGCCCTTGTCGGCGATTTCCCGGAAGAAGCAGGTCTGGTTGCGTCCCTGCGTCTTGGCATAGAACATTGCCCGGTCGGCATGCGACAGCAGTCCTTCCACGTCGAGCGCATCGTCGGGGTAGAGCGCGACCCCCATGCTGAAGGTCACGAGGTAGTCGCTGTCGTCCAGTTCGACCGGCTGCTTCAGCGCCTCGTCGACCTTGCGGGCGACTTCGCGCGCGGCTTCGAGATCGGTCAGCTCGGGCAGCAGCAGCACGAATTCGTCACCGCCCCAGCGCGCCAGCGTATCGCCGCTGCGCAACTGTTCGCGCAGGCGCCGGGCGAAGGCCACCAGCAGGCGGTCGCCGGCCTTGTGGCCGAGGCTGTCGTTGATCTTCTTGAAATGATCCAGGTCGATGAAACAGACGGCGACATATTTCTCGCTGCGGCTCGCCATGCGGGTGGCGATCTTGATGCGGTCGTCGAGCAGGATCCGGTTGGGCAGGTCGGTCAGCGCATCGTGCAGCGCCATGTGGGTGATCTGCTGCTCGTGCAGGTAGGTCTGGGTGATGTCGCGCAGGATGCCGCGGATGCCGTTCAGGGTGCCCTGCGGGCCGGTCTGGGCGATCAGGCGGCATTCCGCCCACTGCTCGACGCCATCGTCGTTGCGCAGGCGCAGCCGCAGCTGCGCCTGGTTTTTCTCGCCGTTGCGGAATGCCTGGCAGACCTGATGCATGGCATCCGCATCGTACTGGTGAATGAACTCGGTGATCGATGTCCCCTGCAGGTTGTCAGGACAGTGCGTCAGGCGGTGCCAGCCGGGACTGGCATGGACGATGCGGCCGTCACAGTCGAGCTCGAGCACCGCTTCTTCCAGCATCGCCAGCGTGTCGAGGTAAACGCGCTGTTCGGCATCGCGGGCATTGACCCGCGTCATCATGTCTTCGAGCGACTCGGCGACATCCCTGATTTCGTCATGCACCGCATGGGCCGGGGCGAGGGCCTGGGCCGCCGGTGCGACGATGCGGTGGTCGGCGAAGTGGCTGACGCCCGCGTCGAGCGATTCGATGCGCCTGACATGGCGCGTCAGCCAGCGACCGAGGCCCAGCCAGAGCATCAGGCTGACGAAGGTGATGGCGACGAGCGGACGTACCATGAACTCGCCGAAGCCGATGCTTTCCTCGAAAGCGCGATGCACGATGACGGTCGGCGCCTGCGCACTATCATGGGGCCAGTCGAGATCTACCTGGATGAAGGGCTGATGGTCGATGTGCTGCAGTCCCTGCCGGCCGGGGCTGCAGTTTTCCTGCGTCCCGGGAATCGAACTGGCGATCAGGGTGCCGAAGGCGTGGAGGTGTACATGGGTTTCCGGGCTCGCCAGTTTTTGCAATGCGCCGGTATTCAATGCCCGGTAGAGCACCAGCGATCCCTGACCTGCATCGCCGAGCCAGATCGGCACCTGGATCACCCGGTAAAGCTCCCGGTTGCCCGAATCGAAATGCCAGGCGGCGAGAATGGCCTGGAGCGAGTGGGGCATCCGGTGCGCCTCCGTCCCGTAACGATAGAGCACGCGGTCGTCGGGACCGAGCAGCAGCAGGTTGGAGAACTCGAGGAATTCCCACTGCGCGGTGAGCAGGGTATTCAATTTCGCCCATCGCGTCTCGGCGCTGCCGCGTTCCTCGAGGATGCGCGTGAATTCGATGCGGGCGCGCAATTGGCTGGCTTGCGTCAGCCATTCGGATTCGAGTTTGGGCAGGAGTTCCGCATAGAAGTTGCGGGTGGTTGCGGTCTTTTGCTCCACTTCACGTGCCTGCCGGGTATAGAAAGAGTTGAGGCCGATGGTGGAAATGCCCGTGACCAGGACCAGCATGACCCCCACCAGCCGGACCAGTGCCTGGCGACGAATCGTTCGGCGGGGAGGGGATGTGGTGCCGGCCTGGGTCATCGCTTGCTGCCCGCCCAGCGATCCACGATCACCTCACGTGCCGGCAGCAGCCTGTCGTTGCCGGTGGCGGCACGCAGGAAGTCGTCCGTCGCCGTGATCTGAGATTCGACGAAGCGGGCGTCGGGGCTGTAGATGCCCGGGAAGCGGTCGAGCAGGGATGCCAGTTCTGCGCGTTCCTCCGCGCTGCTTTCTGCAGCGACATGCGCGACGACGGTATCGGTCGGGACGCCGTGCAGCCAGACGAGCACCCGCCGCAGCATGCGTATCATCAACTCGGCCTTCTGCTGCATGTCCGGCAGGTTGAGGCGCTGGCGCGGAGCCGTGATCGCGCTGCGCTGGGCATTGATGCCGGGAACGCGGGCCTGTATCGCCGGGTCGCCGAGGTCGGACAGCGAAACCGCCAGGCCCGTACGAATGAGGCGGGCGGGGAAGGGTTGTTCGCAGAGGACCGCATCGGCCGCCCGGCTGATCATGGCGCCGCTGATGCTTTCCCAGTTCTGGCCGGAAGACAGCCAGCGGACCTGGTGGCCGCCGATGCCGTGGCTGTGCAGCAGGATTTCGGCGAGCATCTGCATGTAGGTCTTGCTGGCGGGGCTGCCGGTCGATATCGCGATGGTGCGTCCCTTGAGCTGTTCGATGCGGGTGATCGAGTGCGCCAGATCCTTGCGGATCATCAGCTGGAACGTGTGCCGCATGCCCGAAAGCGGGGCAATCGCCACGGCATCCCTGCCGCGCATCTGCATCAGGGGGAGGGTGGGGAAGCCGAGAGCCGCGAAATCCGCGTTGCCTTGCAGGGTGTCCTCGAGGGCGCGAATGCCGCTGGGGTGATAGCGCAGCAACAGGCGTGCCCCCATTTCGCGGTCGAAACCCAGGGCCGGGATCAGTTCGAGCGGCAGGAATGGCAGCGAGCCGGGGCCCGGCAGGTTGAGTCGCACGACGACCGCCGGGTCATCCTCCGTTCGTGCCCGACCGGCCACCAGCAAGCCCAGCAGCAAACCGGAGAGAGAGCGCATGAAGTGACGTCGGGGCACGGGCATCGTGGCGATCCTCCTCTTCTTGTTGTCATACCCAGAGGGCTTTTTGCGCCATGGTAAACTGCCCGCAGACTATTTGAAAGACATTGCTTCATGTCCGGGAATTCCATCGGAACGCTCTTCAGCGTGACCTCCTTCGGCGAATCGCACGGCCCGGCAATCGGTTGCATCATCGATGGTTGCCCGCCGGGGCTGGCCATTTCCGAAACCGATATCCAGGCCGAACTCGACCGCCGCAAGCCGGGCACGTCGCGCCACGTCACCCAGCGGCGCGAGGCGGACGAGGTCGAAATCCTTTCCGGCGTGTTCGAAGGCAAAACCACCGGCACGCCCATCGCCCTGCTGATCCGCAACACCGACCAGCGCAGCAAGGATTACGGCAGCATCGCGCAGAGTTTTCGTCCCGGCCACGCCGACTATACCTATTGGCAGAAGTACGGCATCCGCGACTACCGGGGAGGCGGCCGTTCGTCGGCGCGCGAGACGGCGGTGCGCGTCGCCGCCGGCGCCATCGCCCGCAAGTGGTTGCGCGAGCGCTACGGCGTGACGATCCGCGGCTGGATGAGCCAGCTCGGCCCGATCGACATTCCGTTCGTTGCGGCGGACGAGATCGACCGCAATCCGTTCTTCGTGCCGAACGCAGCCATCGTGCCGGAACTCGAAGCCTTCATGGACCAGTTGCGCAAGGACGGCGATTCGGTCGGCGCCCGCATCGATGTGACGGCGACCGGTCTGCCGCCCGGCTGGGGCGACCCGGTCTACGACCGTCTCGACGCGAACATTGCCCACGCGATGATGGGCATCAACGCCGTGAAGGGGGTCGAGATCGGCGCCGGCTTTGGCTGTGTCGCCCAGCGCGGCAGCGAGCACGGCGACGAGTTGACCCCGGACGGCTTTCTTTCGAATCACGCCGGCGGCATCCTCGGCGGCATTTCTTCCGGACAGGACGTCACGGTGTCGATCGCGATCAAGCCGACCTCGAGCATCCGCATCCCGCGCCGCTCGATCGATCTGGCCGGCCAGCCAACGACCGTATCGACCGAGGGCCGCCACGACCCCTGCGTCGGCATCCGTGCCACGCCGATCGCCGAGGCGATGCTGGCGCTGGTGCTGATGGATGCGGCGCTGCTGCATCGCGCGCAGTGCGCCGATGTCGTCTGCCCGACGCCCGCCATTCCCGGCCGGGCCGCCTGATAGAATTCGCTACGATTTTCAAAAAACAAACAGGGAAGAACATCATGCACGTCGATCACCACGATCTCTATACCGAATTCCCGGAAATGCGCGATGCCATCGATGCGATGCGTGCCGATAGCGGCTATTTCGCCGGCCTGTTCGCGCGCTACGACCGCCTGACCGGCAAGGTCGAGGATCTCGAAGAGCATGACATGCCCGTCGCCGATTTCACGCTCGAAGACATGAAGAAGGCCCGCGTGAAACTCAAGGACGAGATCTACCAGTTGCTGCTCGCTTTCCGCGTCGGCCAGAAACGTCCGGCTTGATTGCGTTGCCTGTCGGCCGGCCGGGCCCGCTCGGCACGCTGGCCGGCTGGTATTTCTTCTACTTCGCTTTCGTCGGCGCCTTCGCGCCGTTCTTCACGCTCTATCTCCAGGACATCGGTCAATCCGCCTGGGAGATCGGCGTCCTGATGTCGGTGCCGCAGGTGATGCGGCTGCTGGCGCCCAATCTGTGGGGCTGGCTGGCCGATCGTCTCGGCCGGCGTGCGCTGATCGTCAAGATCGCCGCTGTCTGTTCCGTCGTCGGCTTTTCCGGGTTTTTCTTCACCCGCGACTATCTGCCGATGCTGGCGGCGATGGCGCTGGTGTGGTTCTTCTGGAGTGCCGCCCTGCCGCTCGTCGAGGCCATGACGCTCGATCGGCTGTCAGGCCGGACCGAGCGCTATGGCCGCATTCGTCTCTGGGGTTCCGTCGGCTTCATCGTCAGCGTGCTGGTCATCGGTGCCCTGCTCGATCGACTGCCGATCGCCACGGTTCTCTGGTCATGCCTGTTCATCCTCGTCTGCGTGCTCGCCAGCGCCCTGGCGCTGGAGGAGACGAAAGTCGGCACCGACGGGACGGCGGAACCGCTCGGCGACCTGCTGCGTCGCCCGGAGGTGCTGGCCCTGCTGGCGGCCTGTTTCTTCATGTCGGTGGCGCATGGCCCGCTCTACGTCTTCTATTCGATCCATCTCGTCGATCATGGCTATGGCAAGACGGCGGTCGGCCTCTACTGGTCGACCGGCGTGATCGCGGAGATTTTCGTCTTCATCTTCATGCCGCGGCTGATGCGGCATTTCAGCCTGCGCGACATCCTGCTCGCCAGCTTCGCGCTCGCCGTGCTGCGCTTCCTGATGATCGGCTGGATGGCCGATTCGCCGGCACTGCTGTTCGTCGCACAGGTCCTGCATGGGGCGACCTTCGGGGCCTATCATGCGGCGTCGGTGGCGGTGCTGACGCGCTGGTTCGCACCGCACCAGCAGGCCCGCATGCAGGGGCTCTACGGCAGCCTGTCCTTCGGTGCCGGCGGCATGCTTGGCGGACTGCTGGGCGGGCAGACCTGGGACAGCCTGGGTGCCGGTATTACTTTCAGTCTCGCCGCCCTGTTCGCCGCCTGTGGCGGGCTGCTGGTCTGGCGCTGGCTGTCATCGCCATCGCTGCAGCCCCGTTGAAGCCCTTATGAGATCGATCGGTGTCCTGTTCCTTTCCTGCATGTTGCTGGCCGGATGCCAGAACGTACCTTTGACAGGACGCAGCCAGTTGCAGATCGTCTCAGAGCAGCAGGAGCGCCGCATGGGGCTGGCCAGCTTCAAGGAAATCCTCGCCAAGGAAAAGCTCAGTCGCGATCCGGTCCTCAACGAACGTATCCAGCGCATCGGCATGCGCATTGCCGCAGCCACCGGACGGACCGACTACGAATGGGAGTTCCGTGTCATCGACGACGACAAGACGCTCAATGCCTTCTGCCTGCCCGGCGGCAAGGTGGCCGTCTATACCGGGCTGCTGCCGGTGGCGCAAGACGATGCCGGGATCGCCGCGGTGATCGGCCACGAGGTCGCGCATGCCATCGCCCGGCATGGCGGCGAGCGGCTCAGCCAGGAAATCCTCGTCGCCGGCGCCACCGTCGCCACCGTGATGGCGACGCAGGACGCGAAGAAACGCGACCTCTACGCCGGCCTGCTGGGGGCCGGGGCGGCGGTCGGATTCCTGTTGCCCTATTCGCGCCTGCATGAGTCGGAAGCCGATCGCATGGGGCTGATCTACATGGCGAAGGCGGGCTACGATCCGCGCGCCGCGATCGGCCTGTGGCAGCGCATGGCGGCAGAGGGCAAGGACAGGGACCGGCCGCCGGAATTCCTGTCCACCCATCCAGCCGACGATACCCGCATCGCGAACCTCCGGCGCTGGTTGCCCGAAGCGCAGGGCTACTACCGGCCTGTGCGATAATTTCACCGTCTCCGACGGAATATTTCCCCATGCCACAGACGCTCTACGACAAGCTTTGGCAGAGCCATGTCGTCCGCACCGAAGCGGACGGTACCGCGCTGCTCTATATCGACCGCCACCTGGTGCATGAAGTCACCAGTCCGCAGGCCTTCGAAGGACTCAAGATCGCCGGGCGCAAGCCCTGGCGCATTTCCTCCATCGTCGCCACCGCCGACCACAACACGCCGACCGACCACTGGGAGCGCGGTATCGAGGACCCGGTCTCGCGCCAGCAGGTCGAGACGCTCGATGCCAACATCCGCGAGGTCGGCGCGCTGGCCTATTTTCCGTTCAAGGACTCGAAGCAGGGCATCGTCCATGTCGTCGGCCCCGAGAACGGCGCGACGCTGCCGGGCATGACCGTGGTCTGCGGCGATTCGCATACCTCGACGCACGGCGCTTTCGCCTGTCTCGCGCACGGCATCGGCACCTCCGAGGTCGAGCATGTGCTGGCCACGCAGTGCCTGCTGCAGAAGAAGATGAAATCGATGCTGGTGAAGGTCGAAGGAATAGTCGGCGCCGGCGTGACGGCGAAGGACATCGTGCTGGCGATCATCGGCAAGATCGGTACCGCCGGCGGTACCGGCTACGCCATCGAGTTCGGCGGTTCGGCGATCCAGGCGCTGTCGATGGAAGGCCGCATGACGGTGTGCAACATGGCGATCGAGGCGGGCGCTCGCGTCGGCTTCGTCGCGGTCGACGATATGACCATCGATTACCTCAAGGGCCGGTCGTTTTCGCCGACCGGTGAAACCTGGGACAGTGCTGTTACCCACTGGCGCACGCTGGTTTCCGATGCCGGCGCAAAATTCGACGCCGTCGTCGAGATCGACGCCGCGACGATCCAGCCGCAGGTCACCTGGGGCACCTCGCCCGAGATGGTGGTGCCGGTCGACGGCAACGTGCCGGCGCCGGAGGATTTCGACGATCCGGTCAGGCGCGAGGGCGTGACGCGCGCGTTGCAGTACATGGGGCTTGCGCCGCGCACGCCGATCGAGCAGATCGCGGTCGACCAGGTCTTCATCGGCAGCTGCACCAACTCGCGCATCGAGGACCTGCGCGCGGCGGCGGCCGTCGCCAAGGGCCGCACGAAGGCCGCCAGCGTGAAGCGCGTCCTCGTCGTGCCGGGCTCGGGGCTGGTCAAGCGGCAGGCCGAGGCCGAGGGCCTCGACAGGATTTTCGTCGCCGCCGGTTTCGAGTGGCGCGAACCCGGCTGCTCGATGTGCCTGGCGATGAACGCCGACCGGCTGGAGCCGGGCGAGCGCTGCGCCTCGACCTCGAACCGCAACTTCGAGGGCCGCCAGGGCAATGGCGGCCGCACCCATCTGGTCAGCCCGGCCATGGCGGCCGCTGCCGCGATCACCGGACATTTCACCGATGTCCGCAAATTCACCTGAGTTTCCTGAGGAGACGACCATGAAGCAAACTCTGCTCATCATCATCGCTGCCGCATTCGCATTGTCCGCCTGCAATACCGTGCAGGGAGTGGGCAAGGACATCAAGAAGGGTGGCGAAGCCATCGAGAAAGCGGCCAAGTAACAATGCGTGCCTTCACCCAACTCGACGGGCTGGTGGCACCGCTCGACCGCGCCAACGTCGATACCGACGCGATCATTCCCAAGCAGTTCCTCAAGTCGATCAAGCGCGCGGGCTTCGGCCCGAACGCCTTCGACGAATGGCGCTACCTCGACCGCGGCGAGCCGGGCATGGACAACAGCCGCCGTCCCGCCAACCCCGACTTCGTGCTGAACCAGCCGCGTTACCAGGGTGCGTCGATCCTGCTGACGCGCGACAACTTCGGCTGCGGTTCCTCGCGCGAGCATGCGCCCTGGGCGCTGGAGGACTACGGCTTTCGTGCCCTGGTTGGCACGAGCTTCGCCGACATCTTCTACAACAACAGCTTCAAGAACGGCCTGTTGCCGATCAAGCTGCCGGCCGCCGAGATCGACGCGCTGTTCGCGCAGGTCGCCGCGACGCCGGGCTACCGCCTGAAGATAGACCTTGCCGCCCAGACCGTGACGCGGCCGGATGGCAAGGTGCTCGGCTTCGACGTCGATCCCTTCCGCAAGGAGTGCCTGCTCAACGGCTGGGACGATATCGGCCTGACGCTGCGTCATGCCGATGAAATCAAGGCGTTCGAGGCGAAGCGCCGCATTGAGCAACCCTGGTTGTTTGCATAGGAAAAGCGAAATGAAGATTTGCGTTCTGCCGGGCGACGGCATCGGTCCGGAAATTACCGCCGAAGCGGTGCGGGTGCTCAAGGCCCTTGGTAACGATGGCCTGAAAATGGAAATGGAAGAAGCGCTGCTCGGCGGCTGCGCCATCGACGCGGCGAAGGATCCTTTTCCAGAGGCCACCCAGAAACTCGCCAAGGAAGCCGACGCCGTGCTGCTCGGCGCGGTCGGCGGCCCGCAGTGGGACAACAACCCGCGCGAGCTGCGCCCCGAGAAGGGCCTGTTGCGCATCCGCAAGGACCTCGGCCTGTTCGCCAACCTGCGTCCGGCGATCCTCTATCCCGAACTCGCCAACGCCTCGACGCTCAAGCCGGAAGTCGTGGCCGGCCTCGACATCCTGATCGTGCGCGAGCTGACCGGCGACATCTACTTCGGCCAGCCGCGCGGCATCGAGATGCGTGATGGCGAACGCTTCGGCTTCAACACCATGCACTACACCGAGAGCGAGATCCGCCGCATCCTGCGCGTCGCCTTCGATGCGGCCAGGAAGCGCAACAGGAAGGTCTGCTCGGTGGACAAGATGAACGTGCTCGAATGCACCCAGCTCTGGCGCGACGTCGCCAACGAGGTGGCGAAGGAATATCCGGACGTCGAGCTGACCCACATGCTTGTCGACAACGCGGCGATGCAGCTCGTCAAGAATCCTAAGCAGTTCGACGTGATGGTCACGGGCAACATGTTCGGCGACATCCTGTCGGACGAGGCCTCGATGCTCACCGGCTCGATCGGCATGCTGCCCTCGGCCTCGCTCGACGAAAAGAACAAGGGCCTTTACGAGCCTTCGCACGGCTCGGCGCCGGACATCGCCGGCAAGGGCGTGGCCAACCCGCTGGCGACGATCCTGTCGGCAGCGATGATGTTGCGCTATACCTTCAATCAGGAGGTGGCGGCGCAGCGGATCGAGGGTGCGGTGAAGAAAGTGCTGGCGCAGGGCTTCCGGACCGGCGATATTTACGAGGCCGGCATGAAGAAGGTCGGCACGAGGGAAATGGGCGATGCGGTTCTGGCCGCACTGTAATCAACGATAGGAACGGTAATCATGAAGAAGGTAGGTCTGGTCGGTTGGCGCGGCATGGTCGGTTCAGTGCTGATGCAGCGCATGCGCGAGGAGGGCGATTTCCCCCTGATCGAGCCGGTGTTCTTCACCACCTCGAACGTCGGCGGCAATGGGCCGGCCGAGAGCGGCGGCGCACCGCTCAAGGACGCCAAGGATCTCGATGCCCTCAAGCAGATGGACATCATCATCACCTGCCAGGGCGGCGACTACACCAAGGAGGTGTTCGGTCCGCTGCGCGCGGCCGGCTGGAACGGGTACTGGATCGATGCAGCTTCGTCGCTGCGCATGGCCGATGATGCGATCATCATCCTCGATCCGGTCAACCTCGACGTCATCAAGAATGGCCTGTCGAAGGGTGTCAAGAACTACATCGGCGGTAATTGCACCGTTTCGCTGATGCTGATGGGCCTCGGCGGACTGTTCCGCGCCGACCTGGTCGAGTGGATCTCGGCGATGACCTATCAGGCCGCCTCGGGCGCGGGCGCGCAGAACATGCGCGAACTGCTGTCCCAGATGGGCGTGCTGCACGATGCCGTCAAGGCTGAGCTGGCCGATCCCGCCTCGGCGATCCTCGACATCGACCGCAAGGTCGCCGAGACGATGCGCGCGTCCAGTTTTCCGACCAAGAACTTCCGCGGCGTGCCGCTTGCCGGCAGCCTGATCCCGTGGATCGACGTGCCGGTCGAAGGCGGCCAGTCGAAGGAGGAGTGGAAGGGCGGCGCCGAGTGCAACAAGATCCTCGGCAAGCCGGCGTTCCGCTCGCCCGGCAGCATCCCGATCGACGGCCTGTGCGTGCGCGTCGGCGCGATGCGCTGCCATTCGCAGGGACTCACCATCAAGTTGAAGAAGGACGTGCCGTTGGACGAGGTCAGTGACATCATCGCCAAGGCCAACGACTGGGTGAAAATGGTGCCGAACGAGCGCGAGATTTCCGAGCGTGAGCTGACGCCAGCGGCCGTCACCGGGACGTTGACCGTACCCGTCGGCCGCCTGCACAAGATGGCGATGGGCCCGGAATATCTCGGTGCCTTTACTTGCGGAGACCAGTTGTTGTGGGGTGCGGCGGAGCCCTTGCGCCGCATGTTGCGGATATTGCTCGGATAAGACAGTTGCGTAGCCGGCGCAAATTGAGGCAAAGGTTGAGCTTGCGCCATTAACCCTATGATGTTATTTTGAATAACGGATAACAGATCCCCGGCGGGGAGGCATCGTGAATAAACCCGACAAATCTTCGATATTCAAAACGTCATTGCTCGTCGCGCTGCTGGGTTCCGTTTTTGGAGCCCAGGCTGCCGGCCTAGGCAAGCTCACGGTGTATTCGGCCATCGGCCAGCCCCTGAATGCCGAGGTCGGCTTGAGTGCGACTGCAGAGGAGCTCGGCGGACTTTCGGCGAAGCTGGCGTCCCACGAAGCCTTTCAGGATGCCGGTATTGAGTTTATGCCCGCACTGACCGGGTTGCGCATGAATGTCGGCAAGTCGCCTGCCGGCCAGCCGGTGCTCCGGCTGACGACCGACGCTCCGCTCAACGAGCCTTTCCTGCATTTCCTCGTCGAGTTGAACTGGACGGCGGGCCGCATGGTGCGCGAATACACCTTCCTGCTCGACCCGCCCGAGATGTTGCAGGCTGCCAGGCCGGCTTCGGTAGTCGCGCCATCCGCGCCAGCGGCCAAGACGATCGAGTCCGCTCCGGCCAGCCGGCCGGTGGTTGCGGTGGTGGCGCCTCGCGTCTCGGCGCCAGTTCGCGATGCCGGCGAGGTGAGGGTCAAGACAGGCGATACGCTGAACAGGATCGCTCGCGAACACAAGCCGGAAGCGGTCAGTCTCGACCAGATGCTGGTGGCGCTGTTCAATGGCAACCGCGATGCCTTCATCGGCGACAACATGAACCGGTTGCGGGCTGGCAAGATCCTCAAGCTGCCGGACGAGGGAACGGTTGCCCGGGTCGACCAGGGCGAGGCGCGGCGAATGATCGTCAGCCAGGCTGCGGATTTCAATGCCTACCGTCGTCGTCTGGCCGAGGCCGCTTCGGCTGCCCCGGCACCAGCCGTGGAGCCGCAGCAGTCGGCAAGCGGCAGGATCAAGCCACAGATCGAACAGAAAACACCGCCTTCACCGAAGACCGACAAACTGGAGGTGTCGCGAACCGAATCCGCGAAACAGGCTACAGGGATCGACAAGGCACGTCTTGAAGAAGAGCTTGTTTCACGTGACAAGGCCTTGCGAGAGGCCTCGGAGCGGATCGCCCAGCTTGAAAAAAATCTCGAGAGCCTGAAGCGTCTCGCCGAGTTGAAGAGCCAGGCCGGCGCGCAGGTGCAGCAGCAGGCGCAAGCCGCTGCGGCAACCCCTGCAGCCGTCGAGCAGAAGAAGCCCGAGGCCCCCGTGCCGGCTCCAGCCGAAGCACCGAAGGCAACCGAAGCCGCGCCGGCGTCGGTCGCGGCTGCACCGAAGCCGGCGGCACCGCCCGCTCCGAAACCGGAGGTCAAGAAGCCGGCTCCTCCGCCTCCGCCGCCGCCCGAGCCTGATTTCATGGCAGAGAACCCGGAACTGGTCTTTGGTGGAGGGGGACTGATCGCCCTTCTGCTTGGCTATCTCGGTTTCAATGCCTGGCGCAGGAAAAAACAGACGCAGGTTCAGGAAGTGCCGTTGCCGGAAACCCCGAGCTTCCTCGCCGAACCCGAACCGGCGAAGGTCGCCGACTCCGGCAGCGTGGTATCGCTGCCCGAGCCTGCGGACGATGTCTCGATTCTCGGCGACTTCAGCCAGGGGGCGCTGACGACCGAGGAAAGTGCCGATCCGGTCGCCGAAGCCGATGTCCTGATGGCTTATGGGCGCGACGGTCAGGCCGAAGAGATTCTGCTGGAAGGGCTGAAGTCCGATCCGGGCCGCAGTGCCATCCATCTCAAGTTGATGGAGCTGTACGCCAATCGAAAGGATGCAGCGAAATTCGAGGCGGCTGCCCAGGATCTTCATGCGCTCAATCGCGGACAGGGACCGGAGTGGGAGCGGGCCGCCGCACTTGCACGGGATCTGGGCGTGGCTGGAGCGTTGTTCGCGCATGCTGCAGCGCCGGGGGCGGTCGAGTCGGCTCCTGAAGCAGAGGCTGTTGCAGAATCCGTCATGGAAGCAGAGCCGGCCCGGGCCGGTGAGGTGCAGGCTGCACCGGCCGTGGCCGAGAGCGAAACACAGGCGGCGCCGCCCGAGGACGAGGCGGCTTCCCTCGATTTCGATCTCGATCTCGGGACGACCAGCATGCCGGCCGCGATTGCGGCGGCCGAGTCCGCCGCACAGCAGGCCAAACCGGTTGAAGAGGCGATGAGCCTCGACTTCGACTTCGATCTCGGTACGCCCAGCATTCCCGAGCCACCGCCAGCTGCCGCTGAGTCGGTAGAAGCGGTTTCGCCGGACGAGGCGGTTATGCCGGCCGGGGATGTGGCGGCCGTCGATAGCAATGCAATCGACTTCTCACTGGATGGCGATGTTGCCGAGGAACTGGCTGCAATCGCCGAGGAGGCATCCACTCCTGAAGCGCAGGCCGATGCTGCCGCCGGTTACGAAGTGGACTTCGATCTCGGGCTTGATCTCGATGCCGAAGCTGTGGAGGGGGCGGTTGCCATCGACGCGGTCGTCGAACCCGAAGCAGAACCCGAAGTGGCAATCGAGCCGGCAGGCGTGTCCGTGCAGGCAATGACGGATGCTGCCGGCGAGGGGTTAGACTTCGATCTCGGGACGGATGAGGCAGTGGCGACGACCGATGGGTCAGCTTCGTTGGCTGCAGAAGCGCCTGCGATCGAGGATTTTGGCCTGTCCGAGATCAGCCTGGATCTTGACGCGCCTGTCGATCAGCCCGAAACCGCGACTGCGAAGGTGGCTGAGCCTGGTCTGGCGCTACCTGAAATCGAGTTGCCTGCTGCAGCTCCGGCGGATGTCGGGTTGCCGGCGCTCGATCTCGATCTGGATGTCGATATCCCGGTGGCGGACGAGAGCGAGGCGGTGGCATTGCCCGAGGTCGATCTGGCCCTCGAGGCCGCAGCGGAGCCCGCCGTATCGGCAGCCGATATGGCCGACGATCCTGAAGTGGCGACCAAGCTCGAACTGGCCCAGGCTTACGAGGAAATGGGTGATCGTGAAGGTGCGCGCGAACTGCTCAACGAGGTGCTCAACGAGGGCAGCCCTGCCCAGCAGGCGCTTGCGCGCACGCGCCTCGATCAACTCGACGTCTGACAGTGGTGCCACGGGATGACCGTGGCATCCGTTTCTCCCCCGATGTTGCATCCGGCTGCCGTTCTGGTTCTTTGGGGCAGTTTTGCTTTCGCTCTGCAATGGGCCTCATCGGCCGTGGCCATGGCGGCGGCCGTCTTCAGTCTGCTGGCATCGCTGAGGTTCGCACCGCGCCGCACCCGCAATCTCCTGTACCGTTCGCGCTGGCTGCTGCTGTCCCTGGCTGCCCTGTTCCTGTTCTTCACGCCGGGCGAATATCTGCCAGGTGTCGCCGGGAGTGCCGGGGTAACGCGAGAGGGGCTCAATAGCGCCGGGACGCATCTGGGCCGCCTGGTCGCGCTGCTGACGAGCCTGGCCCTGCTGCATGAACGAATCGGCACACCAGGGCTGCTGTCCGGGCTGTACGTCCTGCTGGGCGGGCTCGGGATTCGGGAGAAGACCGTCGTGCGACTGATGCTGGTACTCGACCAGGTCGAGCGTAAGGAGAAGGCCGATTGGCGTGGCTGGCTGGTTCCGGTTGCCGCCGAAGAGGGGGCGGGCGTCGTGCATCTGCGGTTGCCGCCCGTCAAGACGCTGGACCGGTGGCTGATCGGTTCGATGCTGCTGGGAATGCTGGCCGTGAGCTTTCTGTCGTGACCATGAGATTTGCGCTGGGGCTCGAATACGATGGCGCGGGATTTTCCGGCTGGCAGTCGCAGCCGGGCGGCAATACCGTGCAGGATGCCCTCGAGGCGGCGTTGTCAGCCATTGCCGCCGCGCCGGTGCGGGTCGTCTGCGCCGGACGCACCGATGCCGGGGTCCATGCCCTGGGCCAGGTGGTGCATTTCGACAGCCCCGTGGAGCGTTCGCCGACGGCCTGGGTGCGTGGGGTGAATGCGTACCTGCCGCCACAGGTGGCCGTTCGCTGGGCGATGCCGGTGACCGAGGATTTCCATGCGCGGTTTTCGGCGCGAGCTCGCAGCTACCGCTACATCCTTCTCAATCGCAGTACGCGTCCGGGCTTGCTGTCCGGCCGCGTGGGCTGGTGTCACCAGCCGCTCGATCTGGAGGCCATGCAGGCCGCGGCCACCTGCCTGATCGGCGAGCACGACTTTTCCTCCTTCCGGGCGGCGGAATGCCAGGCGAAATCGCCCGTCAAGACGATGCATCGTTTCGGGATCGAGCGTTCCGGGGAGATGATCCGCTTCGACTGTTCCGCCAATGCCTTCCTGCATCACATGGTGCGCAACCTCGTCGGTGCTCTGGCCTATGTTGGCATGGGCCGGCGGCCAGTGAACTGGATGGCGGAATTGCTGGCCGCGCGTGACCGGCGTGTCGGTGCACCGACCTTCTCGCCACATGGCCTGTACCTCGCAGGGGTCGCCTACGATGCGTACTGGGGCCTTCCCGACATGGGGGTATCATCCAGCGATCCGTTTGCTCCCTGTTTGCCGATCGCCTGAAATGCACCGGACCCGTATCAAGATCTGCGGCATTACCCGTCCTGAAGACTTGGCCGCTGCGCTCGGGGCGGGGGCCGACGCCATCGGTTTCGTGTTCTATCCCCCCAGTCCTCGTTGCCTGTCGCGGGCGGCGGCGGCCGATCTGGCGGCTCGCGTGCCGCCTTTCGTTACCCGGGTCGGCCTGTTCGTCAATGCGGCGGCCGAGGATGTGCGGGCGACGCTTGCTGCGGTTCCGCTCGATCTGCTGCAATTCCACGGCGAGGAAGATGCCCGTTATTGCGAGCAGTTCGGCCGGCCCTACCTCAAGGCGGCGCGGGTTCGGCCCGGATTCGATCTGCTAGAATTCGCGCGCGCTCATCCGGCGGCCCAGGGATTGTTGCTGGACGCCTGGGTAGAGGCCTACGGCGGTGTCGGGCAGTCGTTCGACTGGTCGCTGGTGCCGGCCGGATTGCCAATGCCGATGGTGCTGTCCGGTGGGCTTCATGCCGATAACGTCGTCGAAGCGATCAATAAACTGCACCCTTGGGCCGTGGATGTCAGCAGTGGCGTGGAAGCACGCAAGGGAATCAAGGATGCCGACAAGATAGCCGCATTCATCGCGGCGGTGAGAACAGCAGATGTCGTTGGATAAATACACGTTGCCCGACGCTAAGGGGCACTTCGGTCAATATGGCGGAATTTTTGTCGCCGAGACCCTGATTCCCGCGCTGGCGGAACTGGATGCCGCCTATGCCGCGGCACAGGCCGACCCGGAATTTCGCACCGAGTTCGAATACGAACTGGCCCACTATGTCGGCCGCCCCAGCCCGATCTACCACGCGAAGCGCTGGTCGCAGGTGCTCGGCGGCGCGCAGGTTTATCTCAAGCGCGAAGACCTGAACCACACCGGTGCCCACAAGATCAACAACTGCATCGGCCAGGCACTGCTGGCCCGCCGCATGGGCAAGCCCCGCGTGATCGCCGAAACCGGCGCCGGGCAGCACGGCGTGGCGACGGCGACCGTGGCGGCGCGCTACGGCATGGAGTGCGTGGTCTACATGGGCAGCGAGGACGTCAAGCGCCAGGCGGCCAACGTCTACCGCATGAAGCTGCTCGGGGCGAAGGTGGTGCCGGTCGAATCCGGCTCGAAGACGCTCAAGGATGCGCTCAACGAGGCGATGCGCGACTGGGTGACGAACGTCGGCAATACCTTCTACATCATCGGCACGGTGGCCGGCCCGCACCCCTATCCGATGATGGTGCGTGATTTCCAGTCGGTCATCGGCCGCGAGTGCATCGGGCAAATGTCGGCGCTGGCGGGACGGCAGCCCGATCAGGTGATCGCCTGCGTTGGCGGCGGCTCGAACGCCATGGGCATCTTCTACGACTACATCCCGCATTACGAGGTGAAACTGGTCGGTGTCGAGGCGGCCGGCCACGGCCTGTCGTCCGGCCGCCACGCCGCCTCGCTGACGATGGGTCGGCCCGGTGTGCTCCACGGCAACCGTACCTACCTGCTGCAGGACGACAACGGCCAGATCATCGAGACACACTCGATTTCCGCCGGACTGGATTACCCCGGCGTGGGTCCCGAACATGCGTGGCTCAAGGATTCCGGCCGCGCCGAATACGTGACGGTGACCGACGACGAAGCGCTTGCCGCCTTCCACGACCTGTGCAAGTACGAGGGCATCATTCCGGCGCTCGAATCGAGCCACGCGCTGGCCTATGCCGCGCGGCTGGCGCCGACCCTGCCGCAGGACAAGATCCTGCTCGTCAATCTTTCCGGTCGCGGCGACAAGGACATGCACACCGTCGCCGAAAAGTCGGGCATCCAGTTCTGAGTCGCCGATCACCATGTCGAGAATTTCCGCCCGATTCGCCGAACTCCAGTCGCAACGCCGCAAGGCGCTGATTCCCTTCATTACCGCCGGTGATCCCGAGCCCGGCCAGACGCTGCCGCTGATGCACGCGCTGGTCGCGGGCGGCGCCGACATCATCGAGCTCGGCGTGCCGTTTTCCGACCCGATGGCCGACGGCCCGACCATCCAGCGCGCTTCCGAGCGGGCGCTCGCCTATGGCGTGTCGCTGCGCGTCGTGCTGGGGATGGTGCATGAATTCCGCAAGACTGATGCCGCCACCCCTGTCGTGCTGATGGGTTATGCAAATCCGGTGGAAGCCTACGGGGTCGCCGACTTCGCACGCGACGCGCAGGCGGCCGGGGTCGATGGCGTGCTGATCGTCGATTACCCGCCCGAGGAGTGCGCGACGTTTGCCGGGGCCTTGCAGGCGCACGGGCTCGATCCGGTCTTCCTGCTCGCGCCGACCTCGGTCGAGCAGCGCTTCGCCGACGTGGCGAAACTCGGCAGCGGCTATATTTACTACGTGTCGCTCAAGGGCGTTACCGGTTCGGCGGCCATCGACCTCGACGAGGTCGCCCGGCGCATCCCGGCGATTCGCGACAAGGTCGGGATGCCGGTCGGCGTCGGGTTCGGCATCCGCGATGCCGCCAGTGCCGCCAGGATCGCGCGTGTCGCCGATGCCGTGGTGATCGGCAGCAAGATCATCGAAACCATCGAGCAGGCACAGCAGGCTGGAGAGGACGAGGCGCCGGCTCGCGTGACCGCCTTCTTGAAGGAGGTGCGCGCAGCCATGGACAAGGAGACCGGGGCATGAGCTGGCTTCAGAAATTATTGCCGCCGAAGATCAAGCGGGCCGAAGGCGTCAAGAAGTCGATTCCCGAGGGCTTGTGGAGCAAGTGCCCGGCCTGCGAGGCCGTGTTGTATGCCACCGACCTGGCCCAGAACCTGAACGTCTGCCCGAAGTGCGGGCATCATCACCGGCTGAAGGCGCGCGAGCGCCTCGATCTGCTGCTGGATGACGAAGGCCGCTTCGAGATCGGCGCCGAGGTGGTGCCGCTCGATGCCCTGAAGTTCAAGGACAGCAAGCGCTATCCGGACCGCCTGGCCGCGGCCGTGGATGACACGGGTGAAACCGACGCGCTGGTCGTGATGCAGGGGGCGGTCAAGACGCTGCCGCTCGTCGTCGCCTGCTTCGAATTCGAATTCATGGGCGGCTCGATGGGGTCGGTCGTCGGGGAGCGCTTCGTGCGCGGCGTGAATGCCGCGATCGAGCACCAGCTTCCCTTCGTCTGCATCACCGCCTCGGGCGGGGCGCGCATGCAGGAAGGCCTGCTGTCGTTGATGCAGATGAGCAAGACGACGGCCGCCGCCAAGCGGCTGGCCAGCCATGGACTGCCCTTCGTCACGATCCTCACCGATCCGACCATGGGCGGCGTGTCAGCTTCGTTCGCCTTCGTCGGCGATGTGGTGATGGCCGAACCCGGAGCACTGATCGGCTTCGCCGGCCCGCGCGTGATCGAGCAGACCGTGCGCGAGAAGCTGCCGGAGGGCTTCCAGCGCGCCGAGTTCCTGCTCGAGAAAGGCGCCATCGACATGATCGTCGATCGCCGCGAGATGCGGGACCGACTGGCGGCTGTCCTGACCCTGCTGTTGCGCATCCCGGCCGTTTGATGTCCCGCGAAACCTGGCGCGGGCTGAATGATTGGCTCGCGCATCTGGAGACGCTGCATCCGCGCGGCCAGGCCGGCATCGAACTCGGGCTCGACCGGGTGCGTGTCGTCGCCCAGAGGCTCGGGCAGCGTCAGACCTGCCCCGTGATCACGGTCGGCGGCACCAACGGCAAGGGTTCGACCTGCGCGCTGCTCGAACGCATCCTGCTGGCGGCCGGCTATCGGGTCGGACTCTATACCTCCCCGCATCTGCTGCACTACAACGAGCGGGTGCGCATCGACGGAACGGCGATCGAAGACGCCGCATTGATCGATGCCTTAGAGCGGGTCGAGGCTGCGCGCGGAACAGTGCCGCTGACCTATTTCGAATTCGGTACCCTGGCCGCCTGGGAAGCGTTTTCTGCCGCAGGCTGCGACGCGATCATCCTCGAAGTGGGGTTGGGCGGGCGCCTCGACGCCACGAACCTCTACGATGCGGATTGCGCGATCGTCACGACGGTCGGTCTCGATCATATGGACTACCTCGGCGCGACGCGGGAAGACATCGGCCGGGAAAAGGCCGGCATATGCCGTACCGGGCGCCCGTTGATCTGCGGCGATGCCGACCCGCCGGACGGACTCGTCGATGCTGGCCGTCTTGCCGGCGCCGACTTTTTGCGCATCGGCGCGGACTTCGGCTTTTTGCGGCAGGAAGGGCAGTGGCAATACTGGAGCGGTCAGGACCGTCGGCTCGGCGGGCTGGCCTTCCCGGCCCTGCGGGGGGCATACCAGTTGTCCAATGCAAGCTGCGCGCTGGCCGCGCTCGATGCGCTGCGCGACCGGCTGCCGGTGACGGCGCAGGATGTCCGCCGCGGCCTTGCCGAAGTCGAGGTGGCAGGACGCTGCCAGGTGCTGCCGGGCCGGCCCCAGATCGTGCTCGATGTCGCGCACAACCCGCAGGCGGCCACCGCGCTGGCTGACAGCCTCGGCGACATGGGCTTCGCGCGCACGACCTGGGCCGTCTTCGGCATGATGGCCGACAAGGACATCGCCGGCGTGGTTGCCGCATTGCGTTCCCGGGTGGATCGCTGGCTGCCCTGCGATCTGCCCGGTTCGCGTGCCGCTTCGGCAGCCGAGCTCGCAGCGATCATCGCGAAAGTCGGCGCAGGCGGGACGGCGCCGGTGTGCTTTGCCAAGCCCGCCGCGGCCCTCGCTTTCGCGCAGGAGAACGCGGGGGCCGATGATAGAATCCTCGTCTTCGGATCGTTCCTGACGGTAGCGGATGCAATGCGTTCCCTGGGCAGAAAAGCAGGCTGAAGGGCAGGCGGATAGGCGTGACATGGCACAAGATGAAAATCGCGCAGACGAAGCGCTGACCGACGAGGCGACGCAACTCAAGAAGCGGGCACGGCGTCGCCTGATCGGGGCCGCCGCGCTGGCGCTGTTCGCTGCCATCGTGTTGCCGATGGTCATGGATACGCAGCCCGCGCCTCCCCTCCGGGACATCCAGGTGCGCATTCCCAGCCCCGACGAGGGCGTGACGCAGAACGTCGCACCGCCCTCCCGTCCCACAGCAGCCAAACCCGCACCCGTTGCCGCCGAAGAGCCTCCCCGTCCGATCTCGAAACCGGAGGTGCCTTCGAAGCCGGTCGCACCGGTGGCAGAGAAAACTGCACCGGCAGAAAGGGCCGCAACTCCGGTGGCCAAGGCCGACACCGAAGTGAAACGTGCGCAGGAAGCGCTTGCCGGGAAGCCGGTCGCTGCGGAAGCGTGGGAGGTCCAGCTCGGCGCCTATCAGGGGGCAGGCAGCGTGAGCAACCTGGTGGGCAAGCTCAAGCAGCTGGGCGTGCCGACCTATACCGAAAAGGTCGAAACGGCCGGTGGACCGCGGACACGGGTTCGCGCCGGGCCGTTCCCGACCCGCGAGGCAGCCGAGAAAGCCCAGGCGCGCATCAAGAAGATCATCGGCGTCGACGGGCCGGTGGCGCAGAAGCCATGACGGCCCGGGAATGCGACAGTGACTCCATTCGACTATGCAGTAGCGGGCGTGATCGTGCTGTCGCTGCTGTTCGGCCTGTGGCGCGGCGTGGTCAGCGAGATTCTCGCCCTGCTGGCCTGGGTGGCGGCCTTCATCGCCTCCCGCACTTGGGCAGCACCGGCGGGAGACCTGGTGGCCTCGGGCATGGCGGAACCGGTCTGGCGGCAGGTGGCGGGATTCATCAGCGTCTTCGTCGCCGTGCTGATATTGTTCGCGCTGGCGCGCTGGCTGCTGTCGATGGTGCTGCAGGCAGTCGGCCTGCGACCACTCGACCGTGTGCTGGGGGCGGTGTTCGGCGTGGCGCGCGGCTTGCTGGTGGTTTGGGTGATCGTGTTACTGGCAGGCCTGACGGCGCTGCCGCAGCAGGCATGGTGGCGGCAGGCGGTCCTCGCGCCGCCGCTCGAAACGGCGGTGCTTGCGGCCAGGCCCTGGCTGCCGCAGGACCTGGCGAAACGGATTCGTTATCGATAGGGTGAGGGCATCATGTGCGGCATTCTGGGCGTGGTCGCGACCACGCCGGTAAACCAGTTGCTTTATGACGGCCTGCAGGTGCTCCAGCACCGCGGCCAGGATGCGGCGGGCATCGCCACCGCGGAGGGCGGGCGTTTCCACATGCACAAGGGCCCTGGCCTCGTGCGCGACGTCTTCCGCACGCGCAACATGCGCAACCTGATCGGCAACTGGGGCATCGCCCACTGCCGCTACCCGACGGCCGGTTCCGCCTGGAACGCGGCGGAGGCGCAGCCCTTCTATGTGAATTCGCCGTTCGGCCTGATGCTGGCGCACAACGGCAACCTCACCAATTCCGAGCAGCTCAAGCGCGACATGTTCCTGCAGGACCTGCGCCACATGAACACCAACTCGGATTCCGAGGTGCTGCTCAACGTGCTGGCCCACGAACTGCAGGCCGCGTCCACGCAGTACCAGGTCGATGCCGAGACCATCTTCAAGGCGGTCGCCGGCGTGCATCGCCGCGTCAAGGGTGCCTATGCCGTGGTGGCGATGATCGCCGGCTACGGCCTGCTCGCTTTCCGCGACCCCTATGGCATCCGCCCGCTGGTGATCGGCCGGAACGAAACCGCGCAGGGGATGGAGTACCTCGTCGCTTCCGAGAGCGTGGCGACCGATGCGCTGGGCTTCCAGTTCCTCCGCGACGTCGAGCCCGGCGAAGCGGTGCTGATCGATACGCGCGGCCAGTTCGTCAGCCGCCAGTGCGCCGAGCGCACCTGTCACGCTCCCTGCATGTTCGAGTATGTCTATCTGGCGCGTCCCGACTCGCTGATGGATGGCGTGTCCGTCTACGAAACGCGCGTGAAGATGGGCGAGTTCCTCGCCGAGAAAATGCGCCATACCCTGCCGCACCTGGCCATCGATGCGGTGATTCCGATTCCCGACTCGAGCCGGCCCGCCGCCCTCGAACTGGCGACGCGCCTGAACGTGCCCTACCGCGAGGGCTTCGTGAAGAACCGCTACATCGGCCGGACCTTCATCATGCCCGGCCAGGCGTCGCGCCGTAAATCGGTACGCCAGAAGCTCAACGCCATCTCGCAGGAATTCAAGGGCAAGAACGTGCTGCTGGTGGACGACTCGATCGTGCGCGGCACTACCAGTCGCGAGATCATCATGATGGCCCGCGAGGCGGGTGCGAAGAAAGTGTACTTCGCTTCGGCCAGTCCGCCGGTGCGGCATGCCAACGTCTATGGCATCGACATGCCGAGCCGCGCCGAACTGATCGCCGCCTACCGCAACGACGAGGAGATCTGCCGCGAAATCGGCGCCGACGCGCTGATCTACCAGGATCTCGAGGCACTCAGGCAGGCCGTCAAGGCCGTCAATCCGGCACTGACGCGTTTCGACACTTCCTGCTTCGACGGCCAGTACGTGACCGGCGACGTCAGTGCCGATTATCTCGCCCACATCGAGAGCGCCCGCAGCAAGCCCAGCCACGACGACGGCGAGGGCGGACAGCTCGACCTGAATCTGGTGTCCTCCGAATGAGCGACGAAGCCCTGCGCGGCGAGACCCTGGCGGTCCGCGCCGGCCAGGAACGCAGCCAGTTCGGCGAGCATGCCGAGGCGCTCTACCTGACATCCAGCTTCGTCTTCGACAATGCGGCGCAGGCCGCGGCACGTTTCTCCGGGGCGGAGGAGGGCAACGTCTATTCGCGGTTCACGAACCCGACCGTCACGATGTTCCAGAAACGGCTGGCCGCGCTCGAGGGGACGGAGGCCTGCGTCGCGACCGCCAGCGGCATGTCCGCGATCCTTGCCACGGTGATGGCGCTGCTCAAGGCCGGCGACCATATCGTCGCCGCCCGCGGCATCTTCGGCGCCAGCCAGCAGCTGTTCGGAACCATCATGCCGCGCTTCGGCGTGGAGACCTCCTTCGTTACCGGCAATGATCCGGAGGCGTTTCGCGCCGCATTGAAGCCGGAAACGAAGCTCCTCTTCATCGAGACGCCATCCAATCCGCTGACCGAGGTCTATGACATCGTGGCGCTCGCTGCTGTCGCCCACGAGGCAGGCGCGCTGCTGGTCGTCGACAACTGTTTCTGTTCTCCGGCCCTGCAGCGGCCGCTGGCGTTCGGCGCCGATTTGATCATCCATTCGGCGACGAAATATCTCGACGGACAGGGGCGCGTCCTCGGCGGCGCGGTTTGTGGCGGCAAGGCGCTGGTCGAGGAAGTCTTCAAGTTTCTGCGCACGACGGGACCGACCCTGTCGCCGTTCAATGCCTGGGTGATCCTCAAGGGGATGGAAACGCTGCAGATCCGCATGCAGGCCCAATCGGCCAATGCGCTGGAACTGGCGCGCCGTCTCGAGGCGCATCCTGCCGTGGCACGCGTGTTCTACCCGGGGCTGGCTTCACATCCGCAGCATGCGCTCGCCATGCGCCAACAGGCAAGTGGCGGTGCCATCGTCGCCTTCGAGGTCAAGGCAAGTGAGGGTCGGGCGAGGGAAGCTGCCTGGCGGGTCATCGACCAGTGCCGCCTGCTGTCGATCACGGCCAACCTGGGCGACGTCAAGACTACACTGACGCATCCGGCCTCGACGACGCACGGTCGCATCTCCCCTGAAGCACGTGCAGCGTCCGGCATTACCGAGGGATTGTTGCGGGTTGCTGTCGGTCTGGAAGCGGTGGACGATATCGAGGGCGACCTGCGGCGAGGCCTGGGATAGCACTCAGGTGCCGCGGCTGGCGGCCAGCAGGGCGGCGACGGCGGCGAATTCTTCGTGCAGGGCATGGATGGCCTGCTGAAGGCCATCCAGCCTGCCGGCGACAATCTCCTGTTCACAATGACGTGCCATGCCCGCAAGCCGGCTGGCCCCGTAGGTGGCGGCGGAAGATTTGAGGCTGTGGGCGTGGCGGCGCAAGGCGATGAAGTCATTCGCTGCGAGCGCGCTGTCCAGGTCGGCAAACAGTGCGGGTGTCGAATCGAGAAAAGTGTCGATGAGCATCGCGAAATCTTCGCCGAATTGGGTGCGAAACTCTTCCAGTACCTGGCGATCGATCCGGGGCTCGTCATCGGCCGTCGCGGAGCGGGTGGCCGCCGTCCCGCCAGTGCCGACTTTCAGCGGGGCCTCGTTGCCGGCTGGGCCGGCGGGCAGCGACGACGGTGGCGCAGCGTTACCGAGTGGCAAGGGCAGGGTGAACCAGAAAACGGAACCGCCATCCGGCCGGTGTTCAACGCCGAAGTCTCCCTTCATCAATTCGACCAGCCGGCGGCTGATGGCCAATCCGAGGCCGATGCCGCCGAATTTGCGTGCGTGGCCGGCATCCATCTGTACGAAAGGTTCGAATATCGATCTGCGTGCTTCCGGTGCGACGCCGATGCCGGTGTCGCTGACGGCGATGCGCAGGCGCGGCTGCCCCTCGCTGTTGCGGCTGGCACATTCGACGCGGACCTCGATGCTGCCCCGCTCGGTGAATTTCACCGCATTGCCGAGCAGGTTCAACAGTACCTGGCGGATACGCGGGGCATCGCCCACGAGTTGGCGCGGACAGTTGTCGGCGTAGCGAACGAGCAGTTCCAGTCCCTTTGCTTCCGCGTGCGGGGCGACGAGATGGGTGACCTCGATGACATCCCGCTCGAGGTCGAATTCGATCGGTGCGATTTCAAGCCGGCCCGCCTCGATCGTCGAAAAGTCGAGGATGTCGTTGAGGATGGTCAGCAAGGCCCGGCCGGACTTGAGGATGGTCTGCACGTATTCCTGCTGTTCGGCCGACAGTCCGGTCTGTTCGAGAATCTGCGCCATGCCGAGGATGCCGTTCATCGGCGTGCGGATCTCGTGGCTCATGGTCGCGAGGAACTCGCTTTTCGCCCGGGCACCCGCTTCGGCGCGGATGCGGGCATCCTCGAGTTCGCTGCGGGTCCGGCGGGCGATGATGCCCGACGCCAGCACGTCGGCGACCTGCGAAAGGAATGCGCGTTCGCCGCCTTTCTCCTCATAGTCGTGCGGCAGATAGATGACCAGCACGCCGAGCAGGGTGGCGCCGACCTGGATCGGCAGGTTGTAATGTCCGTGCGGCTTGATGCCCGGGAAGGAAATTTCGTGACGTGCGTCGATGCAGCGCGCGAACTGGATTTCGCGTGTGGCGGCTGCACGACCGCACAGGCATTTGCCATGCGGCACGTGCGCGCACAGCGTCAGCAATTCGGTCGACAGGTTGTTATTGACGGTCAGTTGCAGGCCCCGCGATGTGCCGCCCTCCGCCGTCTGCTCGAGAAAAATGGCGCCCTTGGGCAGCAGGGTCAGCCATGGCACGTTGGCGAGCAGGGTATCGAGGCTGGTCTGGAGGTACTCGACCATGTCCGTCTGGCGCAGGGAGAGATCGAGCAGGCGGGCGATCGCCTTGGCTTCCTGGGCGTCGCGTTCGGCAGCCTCCTTGGCTGCCCGCAGCAGTTCGCCGGTGCGGAGCGCCGCTACGAGATGGTCTTGATTTTCGGCAGCGTCGGACATGGGCGGCGATGTTATCAGGAAGGCCCTGGCAGCGCCGGGGGGCGCCCATGGCGAGCTGCTAGAATCCGTTCCTGCCTGCCGTGAGCAGGCTCACGTACCTGTCGTCGATTGCCATGAAACGTTCCCGCTTTTCCCGCCGCAACAAACAGACCCCCGACACCGAAGAACTGATCCGCATGGCGACTCAACTGAGCCTGTCGGGCAGCCGTCTCGAGGATATTTTCTGGGAGCGGCGTCTGGCTGCACTGGTCGATCGCCTGCTGGAAGCCAATGACGAGGCCGCCCTCACGGCTGCGCTCGATCATCTCTACGGCGCCGGCGGCCGCGCCTACGACGAACTGGCCGACATGGTCGAGCACTGCGCCGAGGCGCATCTTCATCCGATGACGGGAACCACCGCCGGACAGGATGTGCTCCTGTTCGCCGCGCCCGTGCTTGCCTGGTCACGCTACGCGATTCCCGCGGGGCCGATCGCTTCGGAGGTGCTGGCGACCCTGCGTGTGCAGTTGCAGGCCCATGTGTTCGCCGCCGACGTGCGTTTCGGCCTGGCCGACTTCCTGTTCAGTCCGGACCAGCTGCCGCAAAGCTATTGCGAGACGGCGGCGCTGACCGGGCGGCTCTGCAAGGCGGCGCTGCATGGGCGCGACCTGAAGCTCGATGCCTCCAGCATGGCGGAAACGATGAACTTCCTTTCCGATACCCGCTATCTGATTGGCGTGGTTTGCACGCCGGCGGGCGGGCCGCTGTTCCGCTGGCAGGAGGAGGACGGCAGCCGTACCGAGTCGCTCAAGCAGTGGCGAGGCCAGGGCGGCGATGCTTTGCGGCCGCTGTTGCCGGCCTGCGCGATGGAGCCTTTGCTGCCCCAGTCTTTCCATGCAGCGGTTCGCGAGGCGGATCGCGCTTCGCGCCCTTATTCGCTGCGCTCGGCGGTCGCTTTTCTTCAGACCGCGCTGAATGTACCTGCGGTCAGCCTGCGCGCGGTCGTCGCCCCCTACTACGACCGGCAACTGGAGGAATATCGCATCGGTTTCACGCTGGGCGATGCGGCGGAGGTGGTTCATGGCGTGGTCTGGCCTCTCCTCGAGGACGAGGATGAAGCCGCCGAACTGCCGGGCCAGATCGAAGGGGTGCTGCGCGAGGCCGGATTGCGGGAAGTGCTGATCCTCGACCACCGGTTCCCGCTTGAATATTGCGACGACTGCGGTGCGCCGCTCTACCCCAATCCCGACGGTGAGCCCGTGCATGCCGAATTGCCGGAGCAGGAAGCGGAGGCGATGCCCCGCCATTTGCACTAGCCCGGATTCCACATGGCGGTGACGTCGACTCTCGAGGATCTGATCGGCGCCCTGCGCTGCCTGCCGGGAGTCGGGCCGAAGTCGGCCCAGCGCATGGCCTATCACCTGCTGCAGCACGATCCGCGCGGGGCGGAGCGACTGGCACGGGCGCTCGAGGAGGCGCTGCGTTCCTTGCGCCATTGCTCACGCTGCAACAACTTTACCGAAGCCGAGATCTGCGACCGCTGCCTGTCGCCACGGCGAGATCCGGCCCAGTTGTGCGTCGTCGAGATGCCTGCGGATCTCAATACGATGGAGCAGTCGCATGCCTACAACGGCCTTTACTATGTCCTGATGGGCCGTCTGTCGCCGCTGGACGGTGTCGGGCCACGCGAACTCGCTTTCGACCGCCTCCTGGCCCGGGCCGGCGACGGGGTCGTGAAGGAGGTGATTCTCGCTACCAACCTGACGCACGAAGGGGAGGCGACGGCGCATTACCTTTCCGAAATGCTGCATGCCCGCGGGGTCAAGGTGAGCCGGATCGCACGCGGCCTGCCGCTCGGCAGCGAACTCGAATACTCCGACGCGGCCAGCGTCGCACAGGCGCTGCTGGAGCGCCGGGACTACTGACATGAAGCCGCTGGCCGGGGTGCGCGTCGTCGAACTCGGTACGCTGATCGCCGGGCCGTTCTGCAGCCGCATCCTGGCCGAGTTCGGCGCCGAAGTGATCAAGATTGAGGCTCCGGGGGAGGGCGACCCGCTGCGCAAATGGCGAAAACTTTACCCCGATGCGGAAACGGGCACCTCTCTTTGGTGGCTGCTACAGGCACGCAACAAGAAATCGGTGACGGCTAACCTCAAGCATCCGGACGGGCTGGCGGTCGTGAAGCGCCTGATCGAACGGGCGGATATCGTCGTCGAGAATTTCAGGCCGGGCGTACTGGATAAGCTCGGGCTGGGCTGGGACACGCTGTCGGCGCTGAATCCGGGATTGGTGATGGTGCGACTGTCGGGCTTCGGGCAGACCGGCCCGATGGCGCAACAGCCCGGTTTTGGCGCAATCGGCGAATCGATGGGCGGTTTGCGTTTCGTGACCGGTTTTCCCGACCGTCCTCCGGTGAAAACGGGCGTCTCGATAGGCGACGGCATCGCCTCGCTGTGGGGAGCAATCGGCGCCCTGATGGCCCTGCGCCACCGGGAGGTCAATGGCGGAGCCGGACAGGTGGTCGATGTCGCCCTCTACGAAGCGGTTTTCGCGATGATGGAAAGCCTCGTCCCTGAATTCGACGTTTTCGGCTTCGTGCGCGAACGGACCGGCAATGTCATGCCCGGGATCACGCCGTCGAACACCCATACCTCACGGGATGGGAAACATCTCATCATTGGTGCCAACGGGGATGCGATCTTTCGCCGTTTCATGGTCGCCATCGGTCGTTCGGACCTGGCGGATGATGCTTCCCTGTCAGACAATGCGGGACGCGATGCGCGGGCGGCCGAAATCTATGGTGTGATCGATGCCTGGGTCGTGACCCGGGATGCGGACGAGGTCTTGCGCATTGCCGCGGATGCGGGAGTGCCGGCAAGCCGGATTTTCTCCGTCGAAGACATGTTCAGCGACCCCCAATATGCGGCCCGGAGCATGCTCGAGTGGGCTCGCCTGCCGGATGGCAAGCCTTTTCGCATTCCCGGCATTGTGCCCAAACTGGAGCAAACGCCTGGAAGTACCGAGTGGCTGGGGCCCGCTCTCGGGGAGCATACCGATGCGGTATTGCGGGAGATCGGTTACTCCGACGAGGTGGTCTCCGATATGCACCGTTCTGGTGCGATTTGAGCTTCGGAACCATAAGTTCGGACTAATTTAGCCTTTAATTCCTTGGCGGACTTGGGTACAATCGCCCGGTTTTCGCTTTTGGCTATTGCTTTCACACTTTTCAGGAACCCCCCCACCATGAGTTGTGACGATAAAGTGGATTGTGGCAGGCGTCGTTTGCTGGTTGCGACGTCGGTTGCCGGGGGTGTGGCTGGCGTCGCCGCGGCCATACCGTTTGTCAGCACTTTCGCTCCCTCGGAGCGCGCAAAGTCGGCCGGTGCCCCGGTCGAGGTCGATGTCAGCAAGCTTGCTCCCGGCGAGATGATGACCGTCGAGTGGCGCGGCAAGCCGGTGTGGATCATCCATCGCACCAAGGAGATGCTTGAAGGGTTATCGAAGATTGCTGACAAGGTCGCCGATCCCCAGTCCGACCGTCTGATGCAACCGGCGTATGCGAAGAACGAATTCCGTTCGATCAAGCCGGAATACCTGGTGGCGATCGGCATCTGCACTCACCTGGGTTGCTCGCCGACCGAGAAATTCAAGACCGGTGCCGAGTCGGGCATCGATGCCGACTGGCAAGGTGGCTTCCTGTGTCCCTGCCACGGCTCGACCTTCGACTTGGCCGGGCGCGTGTTCAAGAACAAGCCAGCCCCGGACAACCTCGAGATTCCGCCGCACGTTTATCTGTCCGACGCCAAGATCCTGATCGGCGAAGACAAGAAGGGAGCTTAAGGAATGGCTGCTGCCAACGCTGAGAAATACAAGACCGACGGCACGGCTGCCGGCAATCTGCTGGAGTGGGTCGATGCCCGCTTCCCGCTGATGTCCCTGTGGAACGACCATCTGGCCAAGTACTACGCACCGAAGAACTTCAACTTCTGGTACTTCTTCGGCTCGCTGGCGCTGATGGTGCTGGTGATCCAGATCGTGACCGGCATTTTCCTGGTCATGCACTACAAACCCGATGCCTCGCTGAACGCTTCCGGCATCCCGGTCGCCTTCGCCAGCGTCGAATACATCATGCGCGACGTGCCGTGGGGCTGGCTGATCCGCTACTTCCACTCCACCGGCGCCTCGGCTTTCTTCATCGTCGTCTATCTGCACATGTTCCGCGGCATGCTTTACGGTTCCTACCGCAAGCCCCGCGAACTGGTCTGGATCTTCGGCGTACTGATTTTCCTGTGCCTGATGGCTGAAGCCTTCATGGGTTACCTGCTGCCCTGGGGCCAGATGTCCTACTGGGGTGCCCAGGTGATTCTCAACCTGTTTACCGCGATCCCCTTTATCGGCAACGACCTGACGCTGTTCATCCGCGGTGACTACGTCATCGCCGACGCCACCCTGAACCGGATGTTTTCCTTCCACGTCATCGCCGTTCCCCTGGTTTTGATCGGCCTGGTTGCCGCGCACATCATGGCGCTGCACGAAGTCGGCTCGAACAACCCTGACGGCGTGGAGATCAAGAAGAAGAAGGACGCCAACGGCATCCCGCTCGACGGCATCCCCTTCCATCCCTATTACACGGTGAAGGATATCGTCGGCGTCGTCGTGTTCCTGATGTTCTTCTCGGTGGTGGTGTTCTTCATGCCCGAAGGCGGAGGCTACTTCCTCGAGTTCAACAATTTCTTCCCCGCCGATCCGATGGTGACCCCGCCGCACATCGCGCCGGTGTGGTACTTCACACCGTACTACTCAATTCTGCGCGCCAATACGGTGAACTTCTTCTGGATCGACGCGAAGCTGTGGGGCGTGATCTTCATGGGCCTGGGCGTCATGGTGTTCTTCTTCCTGCCCTGGCTCGACCGCAGCCCGGTCAAGTCGATCCGCTATCGCGGCCCCATCTACAAATGGGCGCTGGGAATTTTCGTGGTCTGCTTTTTCATTCTCGGCTATCTGGGCATGCTTGCGCCGACACCGGGCCGCACGCTGGTTTCTCAGATCTGCACGATCATCTATTTTGCCTTCTTCGCGCTGATGCCGATCTATACATCGCTCGACAAGTGCAAGGCTGAACCGGAAAGGGTGACGGGATAATGAAAAAGTTGCTTATCGCGCTCTTGAGCGCTCCGCTTCTGGCTTTCGCGTCTGGTGCCGAGCTGCATCTCGACAAGGCGCCGGACCGTTCGCGCGACTTCGCTGCGCTCCAGAATGGTGCGAAGGTCTTCATCAACTACTGCCTGAACTGCCATTCGGCCTCGTATTTCCGCTATAACCGGTTGACCGATATCGGTCTGACCGAGCAGCAGATCAAGGACAACCTGTTGTTCACCGCCGACAAGGTGGGCGAGCCGATGACCATCGCGATGCGTCGTGCTGAATCCAAGCAATGGTTCGGCGCCGCGCCGCCGGACCTTACCGTTATCGCCCGTGCCCGTGCTTCCGAGTTCGGTTCCGGTTCCGACTGGCTCTACACCTACCTGCGTGGCTTCTATCGGGATGATGCACGTCCGACTGGCTGGAACAATACGGTTTTCTCGAACGTCGGCATGCCCCATGTCCTGTGGGAACTCCAGGGTGAGCAGGTCATGGGCCCGGATCACAAGCTGACGCTGGCCAAGCCCGGCCTGATGAAGGTCGAGGAATACGATGCCATGGTTGCCGATCTGGTCGGGTTCCTGCGGCATATGGGCGAGCCCATGGCCAACTTCCGCAAGGAACTGGGCGTCGTGGTCCTCATCTTCCTCGCCATCCTGTTCGTCTTCTCGTATGCGCTCAAGCGTGAATACTGGAAAGACATCCATTAAGCAAACAGACTCAATACAACCGTCATGGGGCATCGAGAAATGAATCCACCCGTGCGTCGCGTGGTGCGTGATTCCGATTATTCCTGGGGTACGAGTGCCATGATGAACCTGTACTCGGGCACTACCTGCCCGTTCAGTCATCGTTGCAGGATCGTCCTGTATGAAAAACAGATGGACTTTCAGGTCATCGATGTCGATCTGTTCAACAAGCCGGAAGACATCGCCGTCATCAATCCCTACAACCGCGTACCAGTGCTGGTGGACCGCGATCTGGTGCTCTATGACTCGAACATCATCAACGAGTACATCGACGAGCGCTTCCCGCATCCGCAGTTGATGCCGCCCGATCCGCAGACGCGGGCCAAGGCGCGCCAGCTTCTGCATACGATGGAAATCGAGTTGTTCAGTCACATCGATGTCCTCGAGCGCAACCTGAAGTCGGCCGACAAGTCCCGGGCTCATATCCGGGATCGACTGGTCGAACTGGTGCCTCTGTTCTCGAAGCAGAAATTCCTGCTTGGCGATGACTTTTCGATGCTCGACGTGGCGATTGCTCCACTCCTCTGGCGTCTCGACCACTACGGCATCGAATTGCCGAAGACTGCGGCACCGGTCATGAAGTTTGCGGAGCGCATCTTCTCCCGCCAAGGCTTCATCGATGCGCTGACGCCATCGGAAAAGGTGATGCGTCGCTGATCCCGGCGGCGTGTCATCCGTTTCCATTATGGTTTCAACCAAGCCGTACCTGATCCGTGCCATCCATGAGTGGTGCACGGATGCCGGCTTCACGCCCTATATGGCAGTCCAGGTGGATGCGTCCACCCGGGTTCCGCGCGAATTCGTCCGTGACGGCCAGATCGTGCTCAATGTCAGTCCGGATGCGACCCATCAACTGACGATGGGAAACGAGGAAATCACCTTTCAGACCCGTTTCAACGGAGCATCCTTTCCCGTCGCCGTACCGGTTGCTGCGGTCGTCGCCATCTATGCACGGGAAAACGGGCAGGGCATGGCCTTCGAGGCATCGGATACGTCGCATGCCGGCGAGGCTGAGAGCGCCGGTACCGAGATGGCAGCTACCGAGTTGGCACATCCGTCCGAAGCGCCCGATGTTCCGGTACGCCGTGGCAGTCATTTGACCCGGGTAAAGTAAGTCCCGCACGTTGGCAGGTCTGGCGCCCAGGACAGGAATCGAACCTGTGACCTACCGCTTAGGAGGCGGTCGCTCTATCCACTGAGCTACAAGGGCGGGTGCGCTATTCTAAAGGAAGGGAAGAGTGCCCATGACCGAAAATGGCATTGAAGTCGACGAGGCGAAAGATGCAGGCGATAGCCGGCGGTCAGGGCTTTCGCCGTGGCGTGTGCTGGGCTGGGTCATGGTAGGTGCGCTGCTGGCGATGGCGCTTGTCGCGATTTTCGTCGCTTACGGCCAGCCGGAGCTTCTGCTGGAGCAAATGAACCTGCGTTACTGCGGCTGATTGTCCGTGTCTGGCGATGGAGGAAAGATTTCCTCCAGCCCGAGGCGGCGCACTAGACCTTGCTCGCTCACATGCAGCAGTTCGCTGATGGCCTTGAGGTCGTCGGGGATGGCTGCATCCGCCCAACTGTTGGCCGAGTGGCGCGCCAGGTCGACGGCGAGCTTCACGTTTCTGACACGCGGGTGCTCGGCATTCTGCTGATCCATGAGCGTGATGAGCAACGGCGGCAGATGCCACGCTTGCGCCAGCGAGGCCTTGATCTGATACAGAGGGACGTTGTAGACGTCGGTCTGCACGGCGACCGAGCGCAGCGTACGATCAGATTTCTGTCTTTCCAGCACCTGCAGGGCCAGCGTCGGAGCGAAACACCACATCAGGATTTCCGGGAAGTCGTAGAGCAGCGTGGCGACGCTGATTTCGTCGACATCGAGGTCATGCCGGTAGATGGCCCAGTCGCGTGCCCAGTGAGTGGCCTTGCGGGCCCGGTTGATGACCTTGAGGAGGCCTAGCAGGGCGCGCGGATGCGCTTTCAGGTGATCTTCCACCAGCGGCAGGTTCTGGAAATCGTTGAAGAACGGCTCCATGCCGATCATCATCAGGGCCCGTTCGATCGTCGTGATGTCGGTCTTGCGGCTCTTGCTGCGCTTGGCCTCGATATAGGCCAGCATGCGCAGGGTCATCATCGGATCGTGGAGGATCACCGACGAAATCACGCGCGCATTCGACTTGTGGGCATTGGCACGCAGTTCGGCGAGTTGCAGCATCGTGTGACGCAGGACGGGAATGTCCGTCGTGCCGAAATGGGCGACCCAGGCGTCGAGATCTGGAAGCGGTGTGTCGATCATGGTCGTGCATTATCGACGAGGCTGCGATGAAAATGCCAGCGTCGGGCGATGATTTTCGGCAACGCTGCCCCGGCGGGCGCTATCCGCCTTGAAGTTTTCGTGGCTTGCCTATAGAATCCTGCCCCTTTCATCCTTGCTCCACCCGGACCGCATGCGGGGGGGCTCAACCAAAACCAGAAGGAGCATGCATGCGACATTACGAAATCGTTTTCATCGTCCATCCGGACCAGTCCGACCAGGTGCCGGCCATGATCGAGCGTTACAAGACTCTCGTCACCGGCCGTAGCGGTGCCATTCATCGCCTTGAGGACTGGGGTCGTCGCCAGCTGGCTTACCCGATCCAGAAGGTGCACAAAGCCCATTACGTGCTCATGAACATCGAGTGTGACGGCGAGACCCTCGCCGAGCTGGAAAGCGCCTTCAAGTTCAACGACGCCGTCCTGCGCCACCTCACGGTTAAGATGGACAAGGCCGAAACTGCTGCCTCTCCGATGATGAAAGAGGAGAAGGCCCGTTCGTTGACGTCGCAGGGCGAGGCCAAACCGGCCGAGGAAGCTGCCGCCGCCTGAAGTTCGGGAAGCTGGCGACGGGGTTCATATGTCGTCCAATCGCACCGAACTGACGGGCAGTCTGAGTGAGCGCGGCGTCCTGCGTCACACTCCGGCGGGAGTCCCGGTCATCGAATTCCGGATCTCACACGGATCGGAACAGATGGAAGCGGGCCTGCCCCGTCAGGTCGAATGCGAACTGGCCTGTGTGGCAGTCGGTACCGTAGCGCTCCTGCTGAAGGAGGCGGCTCCCGGAACCGTACTGAAGGTCGAGGGCTTCCTCGCCGCTCGCAGCCTGAGACAGAGGACCCCCGTGCTGCACGCAACCGCGATCGAATTTGAAGAAAATATTCGTACGAATTAGGAAAGGGATTTGCAATGGCATTCAAACCCGGCAACAAGAAGAAGGATGACCGCAACAAGAACCGCAACATGTTCAAGCGGCGCAAGTTCTGCCGCTTCTCCGCGGAGAAGATCGAGCAGGTGGATTACAAGGATGTCGATCTGCTGCGCGACTTCATCACCGAAAACGGCAAGATCATGCCGGCACGCATCACCGGTACGAAGACCCGTTTCCAGCGCCAGCTGTCGACGGCGATCAAGCGGGCCCGCTACCTGGCCCTGTTGCCCTACACCGACCTGCATCAATAATCGAGGAGGAAAGCCATGCAAGTGATTCTGATGGACAAGGTGGCCAACCTCGGCAATCTCGGCGACGTCGTCAAGGTCAAGGAAGGCTATGCCCGCAATTTCCTGATCCCGAAGGGATTTGCCAAGCGAGCCACGGCCGAGAACATGAAGGTGTTCGAGGCCCGCCGTGCAGAGCTTGAGAAGCTGGCGGCCGAGAAGCTGGCAGCGGCGCAAGCCAAGGCGGCCAAACTCGAAGGCATCAAGATCGAGATCTCCCGCAAGGCTGGTGTCGATGGTCGTCTGTTCGGCTCGGTCAGCCCGGCTGATATCGCCGAGGCGATCACTGCCCAGGGTGTGGACATCGACAAGAGTGCCGTGCGCATGCCCGATGGCCTGGTGAAGACCATCGGCGAATTCAGCTTCGAGGTTTCGCCGCATGCCGACGTGGTCACCAGCGTGACGGTCAGTGTCGTTGGCGAGCAGTAAGCGTCTGTAGCTGCCGTACTGGAAGGGCTGCCTGCGGGCAGCCCTTCTGCTTTTGCAGTTCTCTCCAGATGCTGCACAGCCTGCCCACAGGCTATCCACCCAATTTCCACAGGTTGTTCTATCGTCAGGTCAGCGGGTGACGGGTAGACTCCGTCCCTCGACAGTCGCAATCGAAACAGCAATCCGGGAGACCCGCGTGGCGCAGCTCCAGTCAGTCCAGCATTATTCGAATCACGGTCAGGGCAGCGTGGATGCGCAGGTAGCCGCGCTCAAGCTGCCGCCGCATTCCATCGAGGCCGAGCAGTCGTTGATTGGCGGCCTGCTGCTCGACAACAGCGCGTGGGACCGTATCGCCGACATCGTGCGCGAAGGCGACTTTTACCGCGACGACCATCGGCGCATCTTCGGACACATTCGCAAGCTGGTCGAGACCGGGCGTCCCGCCGACGTCGTGACGGTGTTCGAATCGATCGAGAATGCCAACGAAGCCGACCTGACTGGCGGACTCGCCTATCTGGGCGAGATCGCCAACGCCACCCCCTCGGCCGCCAACATTCGCCGCTATGCGGAAATCGTCCACGAGCGTGCCGTGCTGCGCAAGCTGGTCACCGTCGGCGACGAGATTGCAGGCTCGGCGCTGAACCCCGCCGGCCGCGACGTCAAGACCCTGCTGGATGCCGCCGAGCAGAAGGTGTTCGAAATCGCCGAGGCCGGCAACCGTTCGGTGCAGGGCTTCGCCCAGATCGACAACCTCCTCGGCGAGGTCGTCGATCGCATCGAGGTGCTCTACAACCGCGAGAATCCGTCCGACATCACCGGGACTGCGACCGGCTTCCACGATCTCGATCACATCACGTCCGGCCTCCAGCCTGGCGACATGATCGTGGTCGCCGGCAGGCCGTCGATGGGCAAGACCGCCTTCGCGCTGAACATCGCCGAATACGTCGGCATGGAGCTGAAGAAGCCGGTCGCGATTTTCAGTCTCGAAATGTCGGGGCCGCAACTGGCGATGCGCTTCCTGTCGTCCGCCGGACGGCTCGACCAGACCAAGATCCGCACCGGCAAGCTGTCGGACGAGGACTGGGAAAAGATGTCGGTCGCGCTCGGCAAGCTGCACGAGGCACCGATCCACATCGACGAGACCGGCGCCATCAATGCCTCCGACCTGCGCGCCCGTGCCCGCCGCCTGCATCGTCAGCATGGCCAGCTGGGCCTGATCGTGATCGATTACCTGCAGCTCATGACATCGGTGAAGGACAACGAGAACCGCGCGACCGAGATTTCCGAGATCTCGCGCTCCATCAAGGCGCTGGCGAAGGAACTGCAGGTGCCGGTGATCGCGTTGTCACAGTTGTCGCGGAAGGTCGAGGAACGCAACGACAAGCGCCCGCTGATGTCCGACCTGCGCGAGTCGGGCGCCATCGAGCAGGATGCCGACATCATCCTGATGATGTATCGCGAGGAATACTACAAGCCCGATACCACGGAGAAGGGCGTCGCCGAGGTCATCATCGGCAAACACCGCAACGGCCCGACCGGCACGGTGAAGCTGACATTCCTCGGCGAGTACACCAAGTTCGAAAATTTTGCAGCCCCGGGGTCTTACTAGGGCTGCAAAATTTCGGTGCCGGCAGGACGGCGCTAAGGAACGCTAAAGTACTTCCGCCGCATGGTCGGCGAGTCGCGAGCGTTCGCCGCGCTGCAGCGTCACGTGGCCCGAATGCGACCAGCCCTTGAATCGATCCACGACGTAGGTCAGGCCTGACGAGCCCTCGGTCAGGTAGGGCGTGTCGATCTGCGCGATGTTGCCGAGGCAGACGACCTTGGTGCCGGGGCCCGCGCGCGTGATCAGCGTCTTCATCTGCTTCGGCGTCAGGTTCTGGGCTTCGTCGATGATGAGGAACTTGTTCAGGAAGGTACGGCCGCGCATGAAGTTGAGCGATTTCACCTTGATGCGGCTGCGGATCAGGTCCATCGTCGCTGCACGCCCCCAGTCGCCCGTGTAGCCCCCCGCCTTTTCGCCTTCCTCCGCCGGCTTGTTGAGCACGTCGAGGTTGTCCTCCAGCGCGCCCATCCACGGCGTCATCTTCTCTTCCTCGGTGCCGGGCAGGAAGCCGATGTCCTCGCCGACCGGGACGGTGACGCGCGTGATGATGATCTCGGCGAAGCGCTTCTGTTCGAGCGTCTGCGTCAGCGCCGACGCCAGCGTCAGCAGCGTCTTGCCGGTGCCTGCCTGGCCGAGCAGCGTGACGAAGTCGATCTCGGGGTTCATCAGCAGGTTGAGGGCGAAGTTCTGCTCGCGATTGCGGGCGGTAATGCCCCAGACGGCGTTCTTCGCATGGCTGTAGTCGATCAGCGTCTCGAGTTCCGCCGTCCTGCCGCCGCCGACTTTTACCCAGGCCTGCAGCGGCTGCGGACCCTCCTGCCAGACGAATTCATTCACCAGCAGGTCGGGGCAAAGGGGGCCGGTGACGCGATAGTAGGTGCGCCCGTCCTTCTTCCATGACTCCAGGCCCTTGGCGTGCGAGTCCCAGAAATCCGTCGGCAGTTCGCGGCTGCCGCTGTAGAGGAGGTCGGTATCCTCCAGCACCTTGTCGTTGAAGTAGTCCTGCGCTTCGAGGCCCAGTGCGCGGGCCTTGATGCGCATGTTGATGTCCTTGGTGACGAGTATCACCGGTCGTTTCGGGTGCTGCTGCCGCAGGTGCAGCGCCACGGCGATGATCTGGTTGTCGGCCCGCGAGGTGGGCAGCGAGGCCGGCAGCACGCCGTTGATCGCCTCGGTCTGCAGCAGCAGGCGGCCGCTGGCGAGCTCGTGCGAAGGACCGGCGAGGTCGATGCCGTGCCTGATCGACTCCTCGCTGCCGCTGACGATCTCGTCGAGCATGCGGCTGGCCTGGCGCGCGTTGCGCGCGACTTCCGACATGCCCTTCTTGTTGGCGTCGAGCTCCTCGAGCGTCATCATCGGTACGAAGATGTCATGCTCCTCGAAGCGGAACAGGCTGGTGGGATCGTGCATCAGCACGTTGGTGTCGAGCACGAACAGCTTGGTGGCCTTGGCCGCTTTGGTCGCTGCCTTGGTCATTTTGGGGGCGCGTTTGGCGTTCATGGGATTCCGTCGGGTCGAGATCAGAGGGACTGCAGGGCAGCGAGGACTTCGGCGGCATGGCCATCGACCTTGACGCCGCGCCATTCACGGGCGAGCCGGCCGTCCCGGTCGATCAGGAAGGTGCTGCGCTCGATGCCGCGCACCTGCTTGCCGTACATGTTCTTCATCCTGATGACGTCGAACAGCGCACAGGCCGTTTCGTCGGCGTCGCAGAGCAGTTCGAAGGGCAGGCCGAGTTTCGACCTGAAGTTCTCGTGCGACTTGAGACTGTCGCGCGAGACGCCCCAGATGCTGCCGCCGGCCGCGACGAATTGTGTGTGCAGATCCCGGAACTGTCCTGCTTCGGTGGTGCAGCCCGGCGTGCTGTCCTTGGGATAGAAGTAGATCACCAGCGGACGGCCGCGCAGTTCGGCGAGCTGGAAGGTCGTGCCGCTCGTTGCCGGCAGCGAGAAGTCGGGGACTTCGAGACCGATGGCGGAGGTGGGCGTATTTTTGTTCATCGTAGGTCTCCTGGACAGGGGCTGGAGGTGACAGTGTAATCAGCTTCGGGCGATCAACCATACGCCGAGGACGATGAAGCCGATGCCCAGCAGTTTCTGCATGCCGAGCGATTCGCCCAGCCAGAGCCATGCGCCGACAGCGTTGATCACATAGCCGAGGGCGACCATCGGGTAGGCGACGCTGACCGGCACGCGCGACAGGGCCATGATCCAGATGACAAGGCTGAGGCCGTAGCAGCCGATGCCGGCGACCAGGAACGGCTGGGTCGCCAGCTTCAGCGTGACCGGCAGGGCGTTCTGCCAGTGGAACTCGAAGTGGCCGACAGCATTGGTGCCGGCCTTCAGCAGCAGTTGCGCCATGGCACCGAGCAGCATGCCGGTCAGGACGAGCCCGAGGCTGACGGCGTTCATGCGGTGCTTTCGACGATCAGGGCCGCCGCGACGGCACGGCCTTCGGCGACCAGGATGTTGTAGGTGCGGCAGGCGGCCGGCGTGTCCATGATCTCAATGCTGCGGCCGGCTTCGTAGAGCGGGCGCAGCAGCGGCATGGCAGGAAAGCGCTGGCGGTGGCCGGTGCCGAGCAGCAGGACGTCACAGGGCAGGGCGAGCAACGACTGGAGATGCGCTGCCGCCAGCGTGGCGAAGCTGTCCGGCCCCCAGTCTTCATCCAGGCGATCGGGCAGCAGGAGCAGGCTGCGATGCAGCGTGCGGCCATTGACGGCGACATGGTCCGCTCCATAGGCGGTGACGGCGTGGTAGGTGCTGCGCGGATCGGCGTGGAGTTTCAAGTCGGTCGTACCGGCAAACAGGGTGCAATGCCTTGTCGGAGCTAGGTTTATATTGCGGCGCGACAAGGCATTCGGTAGGATTATAGCCTTTCGATTTTCCGTGCCTCCGCGCCCACGATCGCCATGCAACCCGTCCTGAAATCCGCCAAACTCGCCAGCGTCTGCTACGACATCCGTGGTCCGGTGCTGGCGCGAGCACGTCAGATGGAGGAGGAGGGGCATCGGGTCATCAAGCTGAATATCGGCAATCCGGCCGCGTTCGGTTTCGAGGCGCCGGAAGAAATCGTCGTCGACGTCATCCGCAACATCCGCGACGCTTCCGGCTATTCGGATTCGAAAGGCCTGTTCGCGCCGCGCAAGGCGGTGATGCACTACTGCCAGCAGAAGAAGATCCGCGACGTCGGCATCGACGACATCTACCTCGGCAACGGCGTATCCGAACTGATCGTCATGGCGATGCAGGCCCTGCTCAACAACGGCGACGAAGTGCTCGTGCCGGCGCCCGACTACCCGCTGTGGACGGCGGCCGTGAGCCTCTCGGGCGGCACCCCGCGCCACTATTTGTGCGACGAAGGTGCCGGCTGGCTGCCCGACCTTGCCGACATCCGCGCCAAGATCACGCCGGCGACGCGCGCCATCGTCATCATCAACCCGAACAACCCGACCGGTGCTCTCTACCCGGACGACCTGTTGAAAGAGATCGTCGAGATCGCCCGCCAGCACCAACTGATCGTCTTCGCCGACGAGATCTACGACAAGGTGCTCTACGACGGTCGCACGCACACCTCGATCGCCAGCCTCGCCGACGACGTGCTGTTCGTCACCTTCAACGGACTCTCGAAGAACTACCGCGCCTGCGGCTATCGCGCTGGCTGGATGATCGTCTCCGGCGAGAAGCGTCATGCCGCCGACTATATCGAAGGGCTCGGCATCCTCGCCTCGATGCGCCTGTGCTCCAACGTGCCGGGCCAGCACGCGATCCAGACCGCGCTCGGCGGCTACCAGAGCATCGACGAACTCGTCGCGCCGCAGGGGCGCCTGACCAAGCAGCGCGATCTTGCGGCAGAGATGCTCAATGCGATTCCCGGCGTGTCCTGCGTCCGGCCGCAGGCGGCGCTCTACTGCTTCCCGCGGCTCGACCCCAGGATGTATCCGATCAGCGACGACCAGCAGTTCATCCTCGAACTGCTCGAAGCCGAGAAGGTGTTGCTGGTGCAGGGACGCGGCTTCAACTGGCCGAGCCCGGACCACTTCCGCGTCGTATTCCTGCCCAACGTCGATGACCTGGGGGAAGCGATCGGCCGCATCGCCCGTTTCCTCGAGCAATACCGCAAGCGCCACGGCACCTGATTACAACAACACAGCAACCGAGAACCGCATGAAACCCATCAACGTAGGCCTGCTCGGCATCGGGACCGTCGGCGGCGGCACCTTCACCGTCCTGTCCCGCAACGAAGCCGAGATCACCCGCCGCGCGGGACGTCCCATCCGCATCGTCCAGGTCGCGGACAAGAACCTCGAACTGGCGAAGCAAGTCACTGGCGGCAACGTCGCCGTCACCGACGATGCCTTCGCCGTGGTGAGCAATCCCGAGATCGACATCGTCGTCGAACTGATCGGCGGCTACGGCATCGCCAAGGAACTGGTCCTCAAGGCCATCGAGAACGGCAAGCACGTCGTCACCGCCAACAAGGCGCTGCTGGCGGTGCATGGCAACGAGATCTTCGCCGCCGCGCAGAAAAAGGGCGTGATGGTCGGCTTCGAGGCAGCCGTCGCGGGCGGCATTCCGATCATCAAGGCGCTGCGCGAGGGGCTCACTGCCAACCGCATCCAGTGGCTCGCCGGCATCATCAACGGCACCACCAACTTCATCCTCTCCGAGATGCGCGACAAGGGGCTGTCGTTCGAGACCGTGCTGAAGGAGGCCCAGCGTCTCGGTTACGCCGAAGCCGACCCGACCTTCGACGTCGAGGGCGTCGATGCCGCGCACAAGCTGACCATCATGTCGGCCATCGCCTTCGGCATCCCGATGCAGTTCGACCAGGCGCACATCGAGGGCATCAGCAAGCTGACCGCCGAGGACATCCGGTATGCCGAACAACTCGGCTACCGCATCAAGCTGCTGGGTATCACCAAGCGCCGCAAGCTGGACGGCAAGGCGGGCGTGGAACTGCGCGTGCATCCGACGCTGATTCCGGCCAAGCGCCTGATCGCCAACGTCGAAGGCGCGATGAATGCCGTGCTGGTGCAGGGCGACGCCGTGGGCGCGACGCTCTACTACGGCAAGGGCGCCGGCGCCGAGCCGACCGCTTCGGCCGTGATTGCCGACCTCGTCGACGTGACGCGCATGGCGACCGCCGACCCCGAGAACCGCGTGCCGCACCTGGCCTTCCAGCCGGATGCGGTGTCCGACACGCCGATCCTGCCGATGGCCGAGGTCGAGTGCGGCTACTACCTGCGCCTGCGCGTCGAGGACAAGCCCGGCGTACTCGCCGACATCACGCGCATCCTCGCCGATCAGGGTATTTCCATCGACGCGATGATCCAGCGCGAGCCGGGCGAAGGCGAGCAGCAGACCGACATCATCATGCTGACCCATGTCGTGCGCGAGAAGCAAGTCGATGCGGCCATCGCGAAGATCGAGGCGTTGCCCGTCGTCACCGGCAGGATCATCCGCCTGCGGCTCGAAGAACTGAGCTGAAGGTAGTCGGACAGGGCGCGCGGATGCTCGTTTATCTCGGCATCTGCGCCATCCTTGCCTTCCTCGCGGCGACCGCGGCCTTCCTGTCCGCCGTCCCGCCGGCGCCGACTTTGCATGTTGCCTTCTCAGCCGGCGCGATGCCGCTGATCTTCGGCGCCATCATCCACTTCGTGCCCGTGCTGACGCGTACCGGTGCGCCCGTGGCCGGCATTCGTTACCTGCCGCTCGTCGTCCAGTTTGCAGGCGTCTGCGTGCCGCTGGCGCTCGGCGGCGTATGGCCCTACTGGCTGCTGCATCCGGCCGCCACGCTCGCCGCATTCGCGGCACTGGTCCTGCTCGTGTGGATCACCCGCCGCCTGCGCACCACGCTGGGCGCTCCGCATCCGGGAGCACGCTGGTACGGCGCGGCCCTGCTCTGCCTGTTCTTCGCCGTCAGTCTCGTGCCGGTGTGGCTGGCGCTTCCCGAATGGCGGCCGTCCCTGCGCCTCTTCCATCTGCACCTCAACACGCTCGGCTTTATCGGGCTCGCCGCACTGGGTACGCTGCCGGTGCTCCTGCCCACTGCCATGCGGCAACCTGATCCGTCTGCGGCGTCCCGATTGCGGACCGATCTGCTGCCTGCCGTCGCCGGCGCGCTGCTCGTTGCCGCAGGGGCTGCCGGTGGTTTCTGGCTCGCCGTTGCCGGCGCATTGCTGCTGGGCTGGGTGGCCGGGCGCGACCTGCTCGCCTGGTGGCGCGCGTATCGCTCGAAAGTCGGCGGCGGCGGGACGGCACCGCTGTTTGCCGCCACCGCCGGATTCGTGCTGCTCCTGATCGCCGGCATCGCCCATGGCACGGGGTTCGGCGAAGCCCGGCCGACCCTTGCCGCGTATGTCGCCCTGTTTCTGCTGCCACTGGTCAGCGGGGCCCTCGCGCAACTCCTGCCGGTCTGGCGGCACCCCGGCCCCGATTCGCCGCGCCGCCGCCGGCTGGGTGAGCGCCTGGCCACGGGCGGCCGATTGCGAGCCGGATTTTTCGTGGCGGGCGGTTGCCTGTTGTTGTTCGAATGGCCGGGCGGCCCGTCGCTGGCGGCAGCCGGCCTGCTGCTGTTCGCCACGCGCCTGGCCGTGGCGTTCTGGCTGGACAGGCCGGAACGCAGCGACGATAATTCCCGCCCGATCCGGTCCTAGTCTTTAATCCCTTCCATGAAATACATCTCGACGCGCGGCGGTGCCGCCCCACAGGCCTTTTGCGACATCCTGCTCGGCGGTCTCGCCCCGGACGGCGGCCTCTACCTGCCCGAGTCCTATCCGCAGGTTTCGGCCGCCGAGCTCGCCGAATGGCGTGAATTGCCTTATGCGGCGCTGGCCCTGCGCATCCTGCAGAAATACATCGATGACATCCCGGCCTGCGACCTGAAGACACTGGTCGATCGCACCTACACGGAACGCACCTACCGCTGGTGCCGCCCGGGCCGCGATGCGGCGGACATCACGCCGCTGACCACGCTGGAACCGGGTTTCCACCTGCTGGAACTGTCGAACGGCCCGACGCTCGCCTTCAAGGACATGGCGATGCAGCTGCTCGGCAACCTGTTCGAATACGTGCTGGCGAAGCGCGGCGAGACCATCAACATCCTCGGCGCCACGTCGGGCGACACCGGCTCTGCCGCCGAATATGCGATGCGCGGCAAGCAGGGCGTGCGCGTCTTCATGCTTTCGCCGCACGGCCTGATGTCGGCTTTCCAGCGCGCACAGATGTATTCACTGCAGGATCAAAACATCGTCAATATCGCCATCCGAGGCATGTTCGACGACTGCCAGGACATCGTCAAGGCGGTGTCCAACGATGCGGCGTTCAAGGCGCAATATCGCATCGGCGCGGTGAACTCGATCAACTGGGCGCGCGTCCTCGCCCAGATCGTGTACTACTTCAAGGGCTACTTCGAGGCGACGGAGAGCAACGACGAGCAGGTCGCCTTCAGTGTTCCCTCGGGCAACTTCGGCAATATCTGCGCCGGCCATATCGCGCGCATGATGGGCCTGCCGATCGCCCGGCTGGTGCTGGCGACCAACGAGAACGACGTGCTCGACGAGTTCTTCCGCACCGGTGTCTACCGGCCGCGCGGCACAGCGGACACCTATGTCACCTCCAGCCCGTCGATGGACATTTCCAAGGCCTCGAACTTCGAGCGCTTCGTCTTCGATCTGGTCGGACGTGATGCGGAGGTCGTGCGCGAGCTATGGGCGAAGGTCGATGCCGGAGGCAGTTTCGATCTCAACGGCACCCCGTTCAAGTCGCGGCTGCCGGAGTTCCGCTTCGTTTCTGGCAGGAGTACGCATGCCGACCGGCTCGCCACGATCCGGGACGTCTGGCAACAGCATCGGGTGATGATCGACACCCATACCGCCGATGCGGTGAAGGTGGCGCGCGAGCAGGGTGTCGCCGGGATGCCTATGGTGGTGCTGGAAACGGCACAGCCGGTGAAGTTCGCCGAAACGATCCAGGAAGCGTTGGGGATGGTACCGGGCCGGCCGAAGGAACTCGATGGGATCGAGGACCTGCCGCAGCGCGTCGCAGTGATGGACGCCGACGCGGCGGCAGTGAAGGCGCTGATCGCCCGCTGTTGCTGAGTTGCCTGCCGGGCTGCCGCTAGAGGTAGATGACCGCGGGGAACACCGTCACGGCGAGTACCAGAACGAGCCATTCGAGGTTGTGGCGGGCGAGCACGCCGGTGAAATGCAGCACCAGAATCACGATGGCGACGATGTAGTACAGAATGAACAGCATGTGCGGTCTCCTGATTCCCCTTGGGGGCGAATGGGGTGGGGCGATTATAGGCACAAAGCCGCAAACATTGACGCCATGCGGCTGTGCGGCAGAAAAATGTTCAGGAACCCCTTGACGGCGAGACCGGATATCCAGTTAGAATGACCGCCGGCTATGTAGCCTTTCAATCTTGAGGAGCAGACCAACATGAACAAAGGGGATCTGATCGAAGTCGCCGCCAAGGAAGCCGCCATCAGCAAGGCCGCTGCAGGCAAGGCCCTGGACGCGATGATCGATGCCGTCGTCAAGTCCGTCGCCAAGGGCAATGCGGTGACTCTCGTCGGTTTCGGCACATTCAAGGCTGCCAAGCGTGCCGCACGTACCGGTGTCAATCCGAAGACCGGCGAGAAGCTGAAGATCGCCGCGACCACCGTGCCGCGCTTCACCGCCGGCGCCGGCTTCAAGACCGCTGTTGCGGGCAAGAAGAAGGCCGCCAAGAAGTAATCGCCCTGAAGGCGAACTTCAAAAGGCGCTCCATGAGGGCGCCTTTTTTACGCCCGTTTTTTCCGCGCCTGCTGCTTCAGGACCGCTTGCCGAGCTGGCGCAGATAGGCAATTCCGAGTCCGCCGGCACAAAGTCCGCAGGCCAGCAGCGTCGGCCTCACCCCCCAGGCTTCGCCCAGCGCACCGACCGTCAGGCTGCCTAGCGGAGCGATGCCGAGAAAGGCCGTCGAGAAGATCGCCATGACCCGGCCGCGATAGTCCTCTTCCACCACCATCTGGATCAGGGTATTGCTGCCGGCGACCGTGATAATCACGCTGCAGCCGAGCATCGCGAGCAGCGGGTAGGCAATGGAGACCGTCGGCGTGACGGCGAAAGCGGCGAGGAGCGTTCCGCCGGCGAGCGTTGCGTATGCGACCAGCCGGTCGAGTCCGCCCTGCCTTCGACTGCCGCGCAAAGCGAGGAACAGCGCCGCGCTCAGCGAGCCGAAGCCGGCGCTGCCGATCAGGAATCCGTAGGTTTCCGCTCCACCCCGGAAGATTTCGCGTGCGAACACCGGCATCATCACCGCGTAGGGCGTGACGAAAAAACTGAAGCCGGCGACCATCAGCAGCGGCAGCCGGATTTGCGGGTGGCTGAATGCATAGCCGAGCCCGTCGCGCAATGCGGTCCATGCCGGCGGGTGGAGACGCGCGGCGCGCGGGGTGACGCGAATCGCGGCGAGTGCCAGCAGCACGGCCAGGTAGGAGCCGGCGTTGATCAGGAAGCACGCCGCTTCGCCGGCGGTGGCGACGAGCAGTCCGGCCAGCGCCGGACCGATGAAGCGCGAGGCATTCATCAGGAAGGAGTTGAGGCCGATCGCGTTCGGCAGATCCGACTTGTCCTCGACGAGTTGGGCGACGAATGCCTGGCGGGCCGGCAGGTCGACCGCATTGATGCAACCGAGCAGGAAGGCGAGGCCAACCAGCGCCATCGGCGTGACGAGATGGGTGACGGTCAACACGAACAGGAGCAGGGCCTGCGTCATCGACAGTGCCTGTGTCGCCAGCAACAGACGGCGCCGGTCGAGGCGGTCGTTCCAGACGCCGGCGAAGGTGCTGAACAGCAGGATCGGAATCTGGCCGGCGAAGCCGACCAGGCCGAGCATGGCCGCGGAATCGGTCAGGCGATAGGCGAGCCAGGTCATCGCGATCTGCTGCATCCAGGTGCCGATCAGCGAGATCAGCTGGCCGGCGAAGAACAGGCGATAGTTGCGCGAACGCAGCGCCGGCAAGGCAGGTCGAAGGAGTGGGCGCTGTGGGTGATCCGATTGATGTGCGTCAAATTTCACGATAAGGTGAGGCCTACAATGGCATGCTTTGCATGCTGATTAACAGCGAGTGCGCAATCGATGGGCAATACCAAGGACAAGCCGATCGTCCTGGTGGTGGACGATGTTCCCGAGAACCTCATGGTCCTCGGCGAACTATTGCATGACGATTATCGCATCCGCGTCGCCAATTCCGGATTGCGTGCCCTCGAGGTCGCTGCGAGCGAGCCTCGACCGGACATCATCCTGCTCGACGTGATGATGCCGGACCTGGATGGTTACGGCGTGCTCGAACGCCTGCGCACCATGCCGGAGACGAGCGGCATCCCGGTCATCTTCGTCACGGCGGCGGACTCCGAAGCCGACGAGGAGCGCGGCCTGGCGCTCGGCGCCGTGGACTTCATCCACAAGCCGGTCAAGCCGGCCATCGTGCGTGCCCGCGTGCGTACCCATCTCGACCTGAAGGCGGCACGCGATTCGCTGCAGACCCGCAACCTCAACCTCGAAACGGAAGTCGTCCGGCGCATCCGCGAGAACCAGATGATCCAGGACGTCTCGATGCGAGCGCTCGCGAGCCTGGCGGAAACGCGCGACAACGAGACGGGCAACCACATCCGCCGTACCCAGCATTACGTCGAGCTTCTGGCGCAGGAGTTGATCGACCATGCGCGCTTCGCCGGACTGCAGGCCGACGGCATCATCGACATCATCGTCAAGGCGGCGCCGCTCCATGACATCGGCAAGGTCGGCATTCCCGACCATATCCTGCTCAAGCCCGGCCCGCTCGAGCCGGAAGAGTGGCGCATCATGCAGACGCATACGCGCCTCGGTGCCGATGCGATCGAGGCCGCGCTGATCGACGAGGACGACCAGGCGCCGCTCGCCTTCCTGCATGTCGCCATGGACATCGCCTACTCCCATCATGAGAAGTGGGACGGTAGCGGCTACCCGGACCGTCTGCGCGGCGATGCCATTCCGTTGCCGGCCCGCCTGATGGCGGTCGCCGACGTGTTCGACGCCCTCATCTCGCGGCGGGTCTACAAGCCGCCGATGCCGTTCGAGCAGGCGGCGGCGATCATCCGCGAGGGGCGCGGCGCGCATTTCGATCCCGACATCGTGGATGCGTTCGTCCGGCGCTTCGATGATTTCGTGGCGATCGCGCGGCGCTATACCGATGACTGACGGGGCTGCGGCGCCGGTGCAGGCCTAAGGGGGAAAGGCCGTGAAGCTGCGCGCGAAGATGTGGATCGTGCTCGGGCTGGTACTGGCCGCGGTGATCACGGTCGATCTGTATACCGCGTGGACCAAGATCGCCGCCGACCAGCGCGTGGAGCAGGAACTCGATGTGCATACGATCCGCGGCCTGTTGATGGCGACGCGCCGCGTCTATCACCAGCAGTTCATCGACAGCGGCCTGCCGGTCACCGGCAAGACGGTCGGCTTCCTGCCCGCCCATGCGCTGTCGCGCATCTCGGCCGACTACAAGCACTGGAACGATAACGGCTACCGCTTCAACAACGTGTCCGACCGGCCGCGCAATCCGGACAACCGGGCGGACCGCTTCGAACTCGAGGCGATGGTGTATTACCGTGCCAATCCCAAGGTCGAGGAGCGGATGGTGCCGATCGAGGACGACGCGGGGCGGCGCTGGTTCCACTACACCGCGCCGATCTGGACCGAAGGCTATTGCCTGAAATGCCATGGTGACGAGGCCGATGCGCCGGAAAGCATCCGCAACCAGTACAGCGAGTCCTATGGCTACAAGGAAGGCGATCTGCGCGGCGTCATGAGCATCAAGCTGCCGCTGGAGCGATACGAAACCGCATTGTGGAAGCGCTGGCAGGATCGCCTGCTGCGCGATCTGATGATCTTCGCTGCCGTATTCCTCGTGCTCGGCCTGCTGATGGACCGGCTGGTGCTGCGCCGCCTTGCGCACCTGCTCGACGGAACCCGGCGGATCGCCGCGGGTGACGAGGATGTGCGCGTACCGGTCGAGGGTGCCGACGAGATCTGCGACCTGGCGCGGGGCTTCAACCACATGGCAGGGGAGGTGGCAGCACGCAAGCAGGCGCTGGAAGACAGCAACGCGGCGCTGGAACGGCAGCGCCTGCACCTCGAGGAAAGCGTCCTGAAACGGACGGCCGAGGTGGTGGAAGCGAAGATCGCAGCCGAGACCGCGAACCGGGCGAAGAGCGCCTTCCTCGCCAACATGAGCCACGAGATCCGCACGCCGATGAATGCCATCGTCGGCCTCACGCACCTGCTGCGCCGTGACGCACCGTCGCCGGCACAGGTCGACCGGCTCGACAAGATCGATACCGCTGCGCGCCATCTGCTGCAGGTGATCAACGACATCCTCGACCTGTCCAAGATCGAGGCCGGGAAATTCGTGCTGGAGCATGGCGATTTCGAGCTCGGCACCGTGCTCGATCACGTGCGTTCGCTGATCGGCGACCAGGCGCGTACCAAGGGCCTGCAGGTCGAAGTGGATGGCGATGCGGTACCGCGCTGGCTGCGCGGCGACGCGGTGCGCCTGCGCCAGGGGCTGCTCAACTTCGCCAGCAATGCCGTCAAGTTCACCGAGCGGGGTACGATCTCGCTACGGGCGAAGCTGCTGGCCGACGATGACAGCGGGCTGCTGGTGCGGTTCGAGGTCGAGGACACGGGGATCGGCATCGCCCCGGACGTCCTGCCGCGCCTGTTCTCGCCTTTTGAACAGGCCGACGTCTCGACCACGCGAAATTTCGGCGGCACCGGCCTGGGGCTGGTCATCACGCGCCGGCTCGCGCAGCTGATGGGCGGCGAGGTCGGCGTCGACAGCACGCCGGGGCAGGGCAGCCGCTTCTGGTTCACGGCCCGCCTCGAACGAGGCCATGGCGTGATGCCGGCAGAAACGGTTTCCGATGCCAGCGACGAGGAAGTGCTGCGCCATCGCCATGCCGGCCGCCGCATCCTGCTGGTGGAAGACAACCCGATCAACCGCGAGGTGGCCCTCGAACTGCTCAACGGCGTCAGCATGGCGACGGATACGGCGGAAGACGGCGAAGAGGCTGTCGCCAGGGCGGAAAAAAAGAGTTACGACCTGATCCTGATGGACATGCAGATGCCGCGCATGGACGGCATCGAGGCGACACGCCGCATCCGCCTGCTGCCGGGGCACGCGGACACGCCGATCCTCGCGATGACCGCCAACGTCTTCGCCGACGACCGCCGCAAGTGCATCGAAGCCGGCATGAACGATCATGTCGCCAAACCGGTCACGCCCGCGATGCTGCATGCGGCCTTGCTGCGCTGGCTGCCGCCTGCATCGGCCGCAGCGGGTGCCGTCCCGCCCGCGCCGACTTTTGCCGGCAGTGCCTCGATGGCGGATGCGGCCGACCTGCCGCTGATTCCGGGACTCAATCTGGTCGCCGGCCTGGGCAATACCGGCGGCCAGCACAAAACCTACGCGCGCATGCTGCGGATGTTCCTCGAATACCATCACGATGATGTCGCGCTGGTGCGTGCCGCGCTGGAGGCAGGACGCCGTGAGGATGCGGTGCGGGTGGCGCACTCCCTCAAGGGTGCGGCCGCCCTGCTCGGTGCCGAAGCGGTGCGCACTGCCGCGCTGGCGGCCGAGCGGGCATTGCGCGAAGACGCTTCCGCCTCAAGCCGAGACGCGGCCCTCGACGAGCTGGAAAACCGGCTTGCCGGTTTCATCGCCGCCCTGCATGCCCATACCGAGGCGCGCGAGCGGCAGCAGGGAACCCGCAGTGCCGAATCCTTGCCGCTCGATGCGTTGCTGGGACAGCTGGCGGACTATCTGGCAGCCGACGACCTGCGCGCCAGCCAGCTCTGGCAGGAACATCTGCCGACGTTTGTCGTGGCGCTGGGCGACGCCGTCCCCGATCTCGCCAAGGCGATCGCCCGCTACGATTTCGCCGCGGCCCGGCAACTGCTCGCCACGGCCCGGCCGTAGAATGCGCGACTTTTGTCCGCCCCGCTTGCCATGAACGCAGCCACTTCCCGCGCCGTCAAGACCCGTTTCGCCCCCAGCCCGACCGGCTACCTCCATATCGGCGGCGCACGCACCGCGCTGTTCGCCTGGGCCTACGCCCGTCGCCACGGCGGCCAGTTCGTGCTGCGCATCGAGGACACCGACATCGCGCGCTCGACACCCGAGGCCGTGCAGGCCATCCTCGACGGCATGCAGTGGCTCGGCCTCGCCCACGACGAAGGACCGTACTACCAGACGCAGCGCATGATGCGCTACAAGGAGGTGATCGGCCAGATGCTCGCGGCCGGCACCGCCTACCACTGCTATACCTCGAAGGAAGAACTGGACGCGTTGCGCGCCGAGCAGGAAGCGAAGAAGGAAAAGCCCCGCTACGACGGCCGCTGGCGTCCCGAGGAAGGCAAGACGCTGCCGGTTCCGCCCTCGGGTGTGCAACCCGTGGTGCGCTTCAGGAACCCGGTCGACGGCGTGGTCGCCTGGGACGACCAGGTCAAGGGCCGCATCGAGATCGCCAATGCCGAGCTCGACGACTTCATCATCGCGCGCGCCGATGGCACGCCGACCTACAACTTCTGCGTCGTGGTGGACGACTGGGACATGGGCATCACCCACGTCATCCGCGGCGACGACCACGTCAATAACACCCCGCGCCAGATCAACCTGCTGCAGGCGCTCGACGCGCCGGTCCCGCTCTACGGCCACCTGTCGATGATCCTCGGCGACGACGGCACCAAGCTCTCGAAGCGTCATGGCGCGGTGTCGGTGATGCAGTACGACGAGGACGGCTACCTGCCCGAAGCGGTCCTGAACTACCTCGCCCGGCTCGGCTGGTCGCACGGCGACGAGGAAATCTTCTCGATGCAGCAGTTCATCGCATGGTTCGGCCTCGACCACATCACCTCGTCGGCCGCGCAATTCAATACCGAGAAGCTCAACTGGCTCAACGCCCATTACCTCAAGCAGGCCGACGATGCCCGGCTCGGGCAGGAGATCCGCCGGCGGCTCGTCCGCGAGGGCGTGACGGAGACGGCCGTGCCCGACCCGGCCGAGATCGCCGCGCTCTACAAGGACCGCGTGGCGAACCTCAACGAGCTCGCCGACAGCGCGCATGCCTTCTATGTCGCGCCTCACCCGTCGGACGAACTCGCGACCCAGCACCTGACGGAGGCCGCGAAGGCCGCACTGGCCGACCTGGCCGACCGCCTGAACCGTCTCGCCGGCGCCGACTTTTTGCCGGAAACCCTGGCGAAGACGCTCAAGGAAACCCTCGCTGCGACGGGACTCAAGATGCCGCAGGTGGCGATTCCCCTGCGCGTGGCGCTGCTCGGCCAGCCGCAAAGCCCGGCCATCGACCGCGTCCTCGCGGTGCTGGGCCGGGACGAAGTGCTGCGGCGGCTGGCGCGGACGCTATCCTCGCAGTCCTGATTGCTGCGGGTTACTGCGCCCGCAGCGCCCCGTTCTCGATCCTGACCTTGTCGCCGCTGCGCCAGGCAGGCTCGGCATCCTGTCCGAGCGTGCGCAGCGTGCCGTCGGTCATGCGCACGTCGACTTCGTAGCGGACGGTCTTGTTGCGCGATTTTTCGATCTGGTGGCCGGCATAGGCGCCGCCGGCCGCGCCGGCGACCGTGGCGATCTTCCTGCCGCTGCCGCCGCCGATCTGGTTACCGAGAATTCCCCCGATCACACCGCCCGCTACCGCGCCAAGACCGCTGGCTTCGCCGGGCTGTTCGACCGCACGGATGTTTTCGATCGTGCCGCAACTGGTACAGGGAGGTGGCGCGGGCGGCGGGGGCGGCAATGCTGCCGCCACCTGCTCGGACCGAGGTGCGGGTGGCGCTGTGACCGCGGGGGCGGCAGGTTTGGAGGCCGGCTTGGCGACGACGGGCTTCGGCAGCGGAGCCTTGGCGGGGGTGGCCGGGCTGGCCGGGACGGATGCGGCTGACGGCGGTACGACGGGGTTCTGGACTGCGGGGTTGCCGGCCGGAGCCGGTGCGGCAGCGGTGGCAGGCGCGCTTGCGGCCCGTTCGCCTGTGGCCTGGCCGGTCGGGAGCACGCCGGTGATCGCCGCGATGCCGACGGCCGACAAGGCGATGACCGAAACCGCAGCGACGGCCATCAGTGGATGGAGGCGCGGCTGGGCGGGAGGGGTGGAAGGTGTATTCATGAGATCCTCGCGGGTCGGTTGATCGATGAAAAGTCTAACGTCCTGCAGGGTCGGCCGCCGACGCGGGAAACAGTTTCTTACATTGTTGACAGCCGAGCTTGACACCGCTGCGGCACGGGTTGAGGATGGCAGCAAACTGGGGGAACGGGTTTGGGTGTCGATAACGTACCAATGGCAGCGACCTCGCGCCGCGCGGCGTGGCAGGTCGGCAGCGGGCTTGCCTGGGGGGTGTTGGCGGCCGTGCTGGTGGTGACACTGGGCGCATGGCGCTGGGTCGCCGATCTGGAAGAGCAGCGGTTGCGCGACGAGTTCGCGGTGCGGATCGCCGAGGTGCGCAGTACCCTGCGTGAGCGTTTCGACAGCTACGAGACGATCCTCAAGGGCGCCGCTGCCCTCTTCAAGGCCAGCGATTACGTCACGCCGCAGGAATGGCGCGATTACGTCCGTGCCCTGCAGATCGAGGAGCGCTATCCCGCCATCCAGGCGCTGGCCTTCGCGCGTTCCTTCACCTTGGCCGAGCGACCGGCCATCGAAGCCATCCTGCGGCGCGATGGTGTCGATGACTTCCGCATCTGGCCCGCCGGCGAGCGTGAGCGCTATGTCGTCAATGTGTATGTAGCGCCTCCGTCGGAGACCAACCTAAAGGCCGTCGGCTATGACATGTGGCAGGAGCCGGTGCGTCACGCCACGATGGAGCTGGCGCTCGCGCGGGGCAGGCCGACCGTCACGCCGCGCCTCGAACTGAAGATCGACGAAGGTTCGAGCCGGGACCCGGCATTCATCGTCTATCAGCCGGCCTATACCCGGGACGGGCGACTGCTCGGCTTCGTCCTCAGCCCCATCCGCATGTCGGTGCTGGCCGACATGTTGCTGGCACCGGCGCTGGAAGGGCTCGCCCTGAAAATCCATGACGGTGCCGAAATCGATGCCGTCCCGCTGTCCTACATCAAGCATCACGAGACAGAGGTACACGATGACGCGCTGAGGCATGTCGAGACCGTCACGATGGCCGGTCGTCTCTGGACGCTGGAGTTCCATGCCGAACCGGGCCTGGGGCGCGCGGTCGGCTATCGCAATCCGTACTGGGTAGTGGCAGTCGGTGCACTGATCGGATCGCTGCTGTTCCTGCTGATTCGCGTCCTCGCAACGACACGGACGCGTGCACTCGCCCTGGCCGAGTCGATGACGGCCTCCATGAGCGATAGCGAAGAACGCCTGCGCCTGGCCCTTCAGGCCGGCAAGCATGGCTTCTACGACCTCGATGTCCAGACCGGCGAGGCGCTCGTCAATGACGAATACGCCCGCATGCTGGGCTATGACCCCGCCGAGTTTCACGAGACCAATGCCGCCTGGCTGGACCGCCTCCATCCCGACGATCACGAGCGGATCGCGACGGCGTATCGCGACTATGTCAGCGGTGTCCTGCCGGAATACCGGGTCGAGTTTCGTCAGCGTACCCGTGATGGCGAGTGGAAGTGGATCCTGTCCAACGGCCGGATCGTCGAGCGTACCTCCGCAGGAGAACCCCTGCGCATGCTGGGGACGCATACCGACATCACGGCCCAGAAGCAGACCGAAGCGGAAATCCTGCAGTACCGCGAACATCTCGAGGCGATGGTCAGGGCCAGGACGGCGGAACTGAATAGCGCCAACGAGCGCCTTCACGACACGCTCTTCGCCATGGACTGCGTCGGTATCGCGATCACCTGGGCCGACTTTGCCACCGGGCGCTTCCTCTACGCGAATCGCCAGGCGGCCGGCATGCTCGGCTACACGCCGGAGGAGATGCTGACGTTGTCCGTGACCGATATCGATCCGAACATACCCCGGGAGCGTTATGACGATATCGTCGCAGCGATTCGTGCCAAAGGTTTCATGCGTTTCGAGACGACGCAGCGTCGCAAGGACGGCAGCATCCTGCCCGTCGAGATGACCATCTATCACCATGCAGGCGAGGCGGGTGCTCCCGCCCGCTTCATCGCTTTCGGTGTCGATATCAGCGATCGCAAGGCCGCCGAGCGGGCGCTGCGCGACGCGAAGGACGCGGCCGAGACCGCCAACATCGCGAAGAGCGCCTTCCTCGCCAACATGTCGCACGAGATCCGTACGCCGCTGAATGCGATCACCGGCATGGCGCACCTGATCCGCCGCGGCGGCCTGGCGCCGGAGCAGGCCGGGCGCCTGGACAAGCTGGAGGCGGCCAGTGCCCACCTGCTGGAAATCATCAATGCGGTCCTCGACCTGTCGAAGATCGAAGCCGGCAAGTTCGAACTGGAGGAGGCGCCGCTGCAGATCGATCATCTGCTGGAGAACATCGCCGGCATGATCCAGGCCCGCGCGCAGGCGAAGCATCTCGCCCTGCGGGTCGAGAGCGGAGCCCTGCCGCCGCTGCTCGGCGATGCCACGCGATTGCAGCAGGCGCTGCTCAACTACGCGGGCAATGCAGTCAAGTTCACGGAGCATGGCTCGATCACCCTGCGTGTCGCCGTGGTGTCGGAAAATGCGGCCAGCGTCCGGCTGCGCTTCGAGGTCGAGGACACCGGCATCGGCATCGCTCCCGAGGTGGTGCCGCGGCTGTTCACCGCATTCGAGCAGGCCGACAACTCCACCACGCGCCGCTACGGCGGCACCGGCCTCGGCCTCGCCATCACGCGCCGGCTGGCACGGTTGATGGGGGGGGATGCCGGCGTGACCAGCACGACCGGCGTCGGCAGTACCTTCTGGCTGGAGGTGCAGTTGCACCGGGGCGACCAGATTCCGGCAGCGCCGCAGAACCGGGATGATCGCGATGGAATGGAAGCCCGGCTCCGGGAACTGCATGCCGGTGCACGCGTGCTGCTCGTGGAGGATGAGCCGATGAACCGCGAGATCGCCCGGCTGCTGCTCGAAGATGCCGGCATGAGCGTCGATATCGCCGAGGATGGCTACCAGGCGGTCGCCCGTGCCCGCGAGCATTCCTACGACATCGTCCTCATGGATGTGCAGATGCCGCACCTGGACGGTCTGGAGGCGACGCGGCGCATCCGTCGCCTGCCCGGCTATGCGGCGACGCCGATTCTCGCGACCACGGCGAATGCGTTCGCCGAGGATCGGGCCGCCTGCGAGGCCGCGGGCATGAACGACTTCCTCGCCAAGCCGATGGCGCCGCCAACCCTCTACACGGCCCTGATGCGCTGGCTGAGCCCCGGGCAGGCGTAGGCTACTTGTCTACCTGCACGTAGCGACCGGTGCGGATCTCGGTGAAATAGACCTTGCGCCGGGTGTCGCCGTTGGCGTCGAAGACGATGTCCTCGTGCAGCCCCGCATACGGCCCGGAACGCAGGGCGGCCTGCTTCAGCGACTCGCCGCTCTTGCGATTCTTCAGCGCCTTGAGGGCCACGTTTGCGGCATCGTAGGCCATCGCCGAGCTGTAGCCCGGGTTGCGCTGGAAGCGCTTGAAGTAGGCGTCGTGGAATTCCTTGAAACGTGGCGAGGCATCGTCCTTGTCGTAGTTCTGCACGATCAGCAGCTTTTCGACGACCTCGCCGCCGAGCTCGATCAGCTGTTCCGTCGCGGCCCATTCCGAGGCGCCGATCGGCAGGGCGGGAGCCAGCTTGCGTGCCTGCTGCGCCAGACGCGCCACATCGAGGGCGCCGGAAATGAAGAACAGGCTGTCTGGCTTTTTCACCAGCATTGCCGCGACGATCTTGGCGAAATCGGTGTTGTCGCCCGACTCGTAGGGCACCTCGGTGATCACCTGGCCGCCGGCTTCGGGCATTGCCCTGCGGAATTCCGCCAGCCATGACTCGGTGAAGCTGCGGTTGCGCAGGTCGTAGGCGACCGCGATGTTGCGCTGGCCGCGGCTGCTCATCATCTTCGCATAATCGTTGGCGTTGTCGCGGGTGGTCCGGTTGATGCGGAACAGGTTGTCGTCCTTGCCGTAGAAATTCATCGCCGTGATGGTGGGGCTGACCTGGAAGATGCCTGCCCGTCCGGTGATCGGGACGATGACTTCCGCCATGCTGCTGGTGAAGGGACCGATGACGGCTTCGACCCGGGCGACAACCAGATCTTCCGTGGATCGTGCGGCGGTGTCCTTGTTTTGCGCATCGTCCCGCGAAACCAGCTCGACCATGCGGCCATTGACACCGCCGGCCCGGTTGAACTGCTCGATCGCCAGGATGACGCCGTTCTGGCCGGACTGGCCGTTGTCGGAATTGGGTCCGGACAGGCCGCCGATGAAACCCAGTTGCAGGGGCGGTTGCGGACCGCAAGCCGACAGAAGCGCGCTGCAGAGTCCGGCGAGCATCGTTGTCGCGATTCTTTTCATCTGTGGCTCCCTTGAAAAAGATAGTCGAATATTATCAAAAAATATCATTATTTACTATAATAAAGCGGCAGGGAAAATGGCATGTACTTCCATGGGCGGGCGACGGACCGGATGAATACAGGATGACACCCATCAAGAATCGGCGCTGGCAGGACGGCGTGAAAAGCTTGTTGCGCCAGGCACGCTGGCGCGAAGCGTGGGCGGGGTCCCTGCATTTCCGTCTCGTCGCGCTGGGGCTGATGCCGTTGCTGATCGCCTTCCCGCTCGTGATCGCGGTGCTGCTCGTCGTCGGCGGCGAGCGTGTCGAAAGCCTGATGCTGTCGAATCTGCGCAGCAACCTGGGCGGGGCGCAAAGCTACCTCAACCAGTTGCAGGTCGAAACCGGGGTGCGCGTCAGCCAGATGGTGAGATCGGAACGACTGACCCAGTTCGTCAGGGACGGGAACATCCACGAACTGAATCAGGTACTGGCGACCGCCGCCAAGGGCAGCGGCCTCGACTATCTCGTCGTGGCCGGGTCGGATGGGCGGGTCATCGGCTCCAGTACCGGCGGCGTGACCAAGGGCCTGCGCCTGCCGCAATCCTATGTCGTCCGCCAGGCAATTACCGGCGTCGCCAATACCGCTTTCGAGCGCATTGCGGCAGACCGGCTGGCCGCGCTGTCTCCCGCGCTGCCGGCCCTGGCGCGTATCGACGAGCCGGCGGGGAGTGCGGCCCCTGTGCAACTGGAGGACGGATTGCTGATCAATGCGGCGGCCCACTTTCCGCTGATGGTGAACAACGTCGATGCGATCCTGGTCGGCGGCATCCTGCTCAACAAGAACCTTTCCCTCATCGAGCACCTGCGTGAAATCCTGTTCCCGGTGGGCGCCCTGCCGGGCGATGCCGAAGGCATGACGGCGCTGTTCTTCGATGCGACCAGTATCGCCATCAGCCGGCAGAAGCAGCAGGGGGTGCGCAACATCGGCATGCGTGCGGCTCCCGGCGTCGAGCAAGCCGTCCTGGGACAGGGCGACCTCTGGCTCGGTCGGGAGACTTACGGCGAGGCCTCGTATCTGGTCGGCTACGCGCCACTGCTCGACGGGGAGGGGCAGCGCGTCGGCATGATCGGTGCCGGCTTCCCTGACGCGCCGTACCGGCGTACTGCCTGGGTCGTGCTGGGCATGATCGCCATGCTGCTGGCACTGACCATGCTGGCGATTTCCGCCCTGTTCCTGCGGACCGGACGCGAATTGACACGCCGTCTTGCCGTGATCAGCCGGACGATGGAGATGGTCCGCATGGGAGACCGCGACGCACGCGCAGCCGATCCGGCCCGGAATGACGAACTGGGCCGGCTGACGCTCGATTTCAATGGCCTGCTCGACACCATTGCCGCGCAGGACGAGGTGCGACGCCAGGATGAGGCCAAGCTCGAGGAGTACCGGCATGGCCTGGAGGTCCTCGTCGAGCACCGCACCCGAGAGCTCAACGAGCGTTCCGAGCAGCTCAATGCGATCTTCACCCTGAGTCCGGACGGTTTTGTGTCGTTCGACGGCCAGCGCCGCATCATGTTCGCGAACCGGGCCTTCCTCGTCATGACGGGGATGCGGGACGACGAGGTGATCGGCCTCGACGAGGAAGGTTTTTCGGCGCGTCTGGCGGCGCGCTGCCGGCCCGAGGCGTGCTTCGAGGGGGTCGCCGCGCTGCGTGCCGGCCACCTGTTGCGGAATGCCGGTGAAACGGTCGGGGAATCGGCCGAGCGGCAGCATGTCTTCGAACTGTCCGGACCCGGCGGGCGAGTGCTCGATGTCGGCATCCGTCTGTCGGCCACGGGCAATGTCTCGCAGATTCTCTACTTCAGCGACGTGACGCACGAGACCGAAGTGGATCGCATGAAGAGCGAGTTCCTCGCGGCTGCGGCCCACGAGCTGCGCACGCCGATGGCGAGCATCTACGGTTTCGCCGAGCTGCTGCTGGCCCAGGATTTGGACGAGGAGATGCGCCGCGAAGTCGTCACTACCATCTTCAAGCAGTCCGAGCTGATGGCGTCGATCATCAACGAACTGCTCGACCTGGCACGCATCGAGTCGCGCCGCGGCAAGGACTTCATGCTCGAGCCTGCCGTGCTGCAGGACATCGTCCTGGAAGTCGTGTCAGGCTACAAGCCGCCGGACGATCGTTCCTCTCCCCGGGTGCCCGAGACGGATGCGCCGCTGCCCATCCACGTGGACCGCAAGAAGATCCAGCAGGCGCTGCTCAACGTGCTCTCCAACGCCTACAAGTATTCGCCGCAGGGCGGCGAGGTCGGCATCGCCTATCGTCACGAAGATGGACGCGTCGGGGTCGAGGTCAGCGATCGCGGCATCGGCATGACCCCGGAACAGTGCAGCCGCGTTTTCGAGCGCTTCTACCGGGCGGACGATTCCGGCACCATCCTCGGTACCGGCCTCGGCATGAGCATCGTCAAGGAGATCGTCGAGCTGCACGGCGGCCGGGTCGACGTCCGCAGCGCCTTCGGAGAGGGAACCGCAGTGACGCTCTGGCTGCCGGCGAGCGGCTAGCGTTCCCGTCGCCCAGGCCGGTCGCCGAAGCGCGCCGGTGATAGCGCTGCGACGAGATCGGTTTCGAGCGGCAGGGGTTCGGCACCGATCTGGCTGGCGAGCAGTTCGGCGCAGAGCGGGGCGAAGACGAGCCCGCGCGCTCCGAAGCCGTCGATGATCCACAGGCCCTCGCTGGCTGACAGCGGACCGACGATCGGCAGCCGGTCCGGCGACATCGGCCGGAACGAGACGCGGCCGTCGAGACGGGCCGGATCGAGATCCCTGCCGAAGCCGGGCAGGACCATGTCCAGGCGATGGAGGTTTTCGACATGGTCGGCGAGGCGCGGGGCCGCGTCGAGATCGTCCGCCTGCATGGTCGCCCCGGCGCAGCGGATGCCGTCTACGGCCGGGGTGACATATCCGAGCCGCGTGGCGACGATGTCGAAAGCCGGCGTGACGCTGGCCGGGATATGGCTGACCAGTCCGCGTCCGGCGCGTATCGGCAGCGCGTGGTCCGGCACCAGTCGCGGCGCACCGATGCCGTTGGCGAGCACGACGTCGTCGGCCTCGAAGGTGTGCGTGGCGCCGGCGAGGCGCCAGCGATCGTCCGTGCGATCCAGCCGCTCCACCCTGAAGCCGAAATGACCATCGATGCCCACCAGCAGCGCCCGGCATAGATCCGGCGGATTGATCCAGCCGCCCTGCGGGAACCACCAGCCACCCATCTCGACCGGCCAGCCGGCCAGCGCGGATGCCTCGTCGCGGTCGACGAAACGGCAGAATTCCGTTGGCAGGAAATGCTCGGCGACGATGCGGCGTTGCGTCGCCTCATGCTTTTCGTCCCGGGCGACGTGGAGTACGCCGGTCCAGCCGTGCCGGTGCCCGTCCGGCAATGCACCGATGCGTCGTCGTCCGAGCAGGAAGCCGGCGCGCAGCAGGCGCGCGAGCCGGCTGTCGTCGAGCGATGGCAGGGGGCGGAAAACGCCGGCGAGGTTGCCGGAAGCGCCTTGTGCCGGCGCACCGGCCGCCTCGACGACGGAAACCGCGTGACCGCGGGCGGCCAGTGCATGGGCGACCGAGGCGCCCGCGATGCCGGCACCGATGACGGCGATGCGGCGCGGGCGAAAAGTCGGTGCCGGCAGGACGGGGCCCGGCTTGCTTCCCGACAGCATGTAGCGCTTGGTGCCGAAGCCGGATCGCTTCTCGAGCCGGAAGCCGGCGCGCGACAGGCGGAACATCATGTCGTCGAAGACCGACCACGAGGCGAGCGTGGCGCCCGGTGCGGCGAGCTTCGCCAGCGCCGCGAACAGCGTGTCCGACCACATGTCCGGATTCTTCGCGGGGGCGAAGCCGTCGAGATAGATCGCGTCGGCGGACAGCGTCAGTTGCGGCAGCAGCGTTGCGGCATCGCCGAACCCGAGCGTCAGCGTCGCAGTGCCGAAATCGAGGCGATGCAGGCCGGGCAGCGGCAGCGGCCACTGCGCCTGCAGTTCGGCGGCGAACGGCGCGAGCTCGGGCCAGCGGGGATGCAGCATCTTCAGGTCGTCGGGCCGGAACGAATGCTTCTCGACGGCGACGTAGTGCAGGCGACGTCCCGGAAGGGCCTGCCATGCCTGCAGCGTGCACAGGAAGTTGAGGCCGATGCCGAAGCCGGTTTCGAGAATGACGAAATCACGGTCCTGCCATCTTTCCGGCAGGTCGTTGCCGGCGAGGAAGACATGACGTGCCTGCTCCAGCCCGCCGCTGGCCGAGAAGTAGCAGTCCTCGTAGGCCTGGGCGTAGGGGATGCCGTTCCCGTCGAGCGTCAGTTCGGCGGGAACGATGGGACAGTAGGGCACGGTCGCCGTCCTGCCAGCACCGACTTTTTATTCCGGACGCATCTGCGGGAACAGGATCACGTCGCGGATCGAGGGCGCGTTGGTCAGCAGCATGACGAGGCGGTCGATGCCGATGCCGCAGCCGCCGGTGGGCGGCAGGCCGTATTCGAGGGCGCGGATGTAGTCGGCGTCGTAGTACATCGCCTCCTCGTCGCCAGCTTCCTTCGCCTTCGCCTGTTCCATGAAGCGCGCGGCCTGGTCTTCGGGGTCGTTCAGTTCGGAGAAGCCGTTGGCGATCTCGCGGCCGACGATGAACAGTTCGAAGCGTTCGGTGATGTCCGGATTCTTGTCCGAACGGCGCGCGAGCGGCGAGACCTCGGTCGGATAGTCGATGATGTAGGTCGGCTCCCACAGCTCGGCTTCGGTGGTTTCTTCGAACAGCTGCATCTGCAGCGTGCCGAGGCCCGACGTGGGCAGCACCTCGACCTTGAGATCCGCGAGCTTCTGCTTCAGCCAGCCGGCGTCGCCCAGCATGCTCAGGTTGTAGCCGGGATGGTGGTAGTGGATCGCCTCGGCGATGGTCATGCGGCGGAAAGGCTTGGAGAGGTCGAGCGTGCGGCCCTGGTAGTCGAAGACCTCGGTGCCGAGCGCCTCGCGCGCCGCCTGGCGCAGCAGGCCCTCGGTGAAGTCCATCAGGCTCTGGTAGTCGGCGTAGGCCTCGTAGAACTCCATCATCGTGAATTCGGGGTTATGGCGCGGCGACAGCCCTTCGTTGCGGAAGTTGCGGTTGACCTCGAAGACCTTCTCGAAGCCGCCGACGACGAGGCGCTTGAGATAAAGCTCCGGCGCGATGCGCAGGAACAGTTCCATGTCGAGCGCGTTGTGGTGCGTCGTGAAGGGCTTGGCCGCCGCGCCGCCGGGAATCGGATGCATCATCGGCGTCTCGACCTCGAGGAAGCCGTGGTGCGTCATGTAGTTGCGGATCGACTGGATCATGCGGCTGCGGGCGACGAAGGTGAAGCGCGTCTCCTCGTTGGTGGCGAGGTCGAGGTAGCGCTGGCGGTACTTCTGCTCGACGTCGGTGAGACCGTGGAATTTCTCGGGCAGCGGGCGCAGGCACTTCGACAGCAGGCGGATCTCGGAACACTGGACGGTGAGTTCGCCGGTCTTGGTCTTGAACAGCGTGCCGACCGCGCCGACGATGTCGCCGAGGTCCCACTTCTTGAAGTCCTCGTAGGCCGCTTCACCGATCGCGTCCTTCTGGACGTAGAGCTGGATGC